>JBPYDX010000067.1:0-19795 GCA_051986115.1 Candidatus Eremiobacteraceae bacterium | reverse complement strand
TCCGGAGAAAGCGCACTGTAGCAGGCAAACGTACGACATGTTTCTTTGCGACACCATGCGGGGCATGGGTATTCGGGTTCTACCACCGCGACTCGCGCTCCCAATGGGCGCCAACGTTTGGGAAGGTCTGTGCGGAGTGCAAAGATGCCTACGGTCGGCGCGCCCGCTGCCGCGGCAATGTGCATTGGACCCGAATCGAGCGCAACAACAACGCGAGCGCGACGCGCCAGCGCCGCAAAACCGCGCAGCGTTGTCAAACCGGCGATGTTTTTAGGTTGGGAAGTCATTAGTGCAGCCGTTTGCGATACGAGCGCAGCTTCGCTGCGCCCTCCTGTGAGCAGCACAGGGCAGTCGAACTGCGCCGCAAGCGCGTCGCCGATGACTGCAAAGTGTGCCGCTGGCCAAAATGGCGCGTGCTCCGTCACGCCACGAACCGTGTGAAAGATAAGGAACGGGCCTGTTCCAACGGTTTGTTGCAGGATCGAGTCTGCTTCTGCTTCGTCCTGCGGCGTGACAATAATTTGCAGCTGATAGTCTTGCGGCTTTGGCTCAGCTTCAAGCGCACGGGCGTAGTCCATTTGTACGTCGGTCCAGTGGCTGTCGATATCTCCCTTTTCAGTTCGTACAGCCACACGCTTTGTATACCGCAGCGAGTACAAACGCCGGGCCTGGCCGACGCGCGTTGGGATGTTCGCCGCTTGCACCGCGCGGGCGATTCGCGCCGTCGACCAAAATACGACGGCATGCGTATACTGTTTTGAGCGCAAGAGGGCAATTAGGTCTTCGATGGGGCCGCCGTTATCAATAAGGATTTCACCCACAGTTGGCTGACCTTGAATCAGCGGAGCAGCGTAGGAAGATGTGATGACATCGATACGCGTCCCGAAGTGACGGCTCATTGCTGCAATTGCGGGCATGGCTGCCAAAAGGTCACCAGCGCCCCCGCCGGTGCAGGCCGCCAGAATTCTTGCGTTCACGATCGCCTTATGCGCTGCGCGTCGACTGGTTGACTCACCATTCGCACTGCTTCGCCAACCCGACGCCCAAAACTATCTTCAAGCCCCTCCCGATAGAGCGGTTTCATAATTGATTGGGATGTGCCGGCCCATGGGTGCCATTGCTGCGACAACCGTTGAAAATCCGGTTCTTCGAACAAATCGACGACTGCAGCACCAAGCATGCCGGCAACGTGTGCCGCGCCAGTATCCGGTGTTACAAGCGCGCCGGCGCGATCCAGCGCGTCCAGCCACTGTGGCAATTCTAATGATGCGAGAATGCGCAGATTATTGTCACTATGGAGATCTTGGGGTAGGTGTTCGAGCACTGCGCACGCGAGACCCACATCTTGCGCAGCCGCGATGAGGATGCCACGGTGAAAACCGGACGATGCCAGGGCCGTATTAACAAAACTGGCGACCGCCGCTGGCCCCCAACCACCAGCGAACAGTTTGCCGTTAATTTGGAAGGCCAACGCGCCGTCGGCGACTTGTGCGTTGGGGCTTGGTTCAACGCGCAACCAGCGTCGCAGCGATACCGTGTCGCACGGCGGTGGTGACTGCGCGCCTAACGCTTGGGCCAAGCGATAAAGCGTTGCTACCTCGTGTTCGGGTGCCTTCGTCCATGCTGCCGGGCGATACACTGGAGTAGTGACTTGGGCGCGCTGCCATGCAGACTTGAACGGTTTTTGAAACCCGTGCCAAAAACCCGACCGCAAGCCTGCGCCCGACAGGCGTCCGAGTTTGTAGCCCATGACCTCCTCTGTTGCAACGAGCGCGCGCGTATAGCCCGGCCCGCGAAGCTCAGCCAAGAAATCCGCGCCCACCTTTCCCGAGAAAACGTGGATGTGTTGGACAGCGGACGAAAAGAGCGCGGCGTTTGCGCGCGAGCAGACGGCCCCAAACGCGGCTCCTGGAAAGGCACGGCGCATGCCTTCCAGCGCAGGAATACACAGCGCCGCATCGCCGATGCCGTCAAGGCGCACCAACAAGACAGCTTCGCGCTCAGCCATGGTTTGCACGCAGTGCCGCTTGCAATGCGTCGATGTAGGTCGCATCGACCAAAGCATCCGACGCTAAGAGAGAAATTATCGAACCCGGTTTGGCTTGGGTTGCAAGGCGCTCGTACAATCGGCGTAAAGGCGGCGCATTAACGATGGCACTGCGTACATAATTGACGGTGTACGCTCCGGTGGCTAGGCGAACAGGCAAGGTCGGCGCCTTACGCACAAAGCGGGCTGCCATTGCACCCTTTTCTTGGGCAAGCGCGCGGCGGCGCTCAAGTGTCGCTTGCGAATGAGGCTTAATATGGTAAATATATGCAGACCAATTAAAAACCCGGCGCAAGCCCCGCTCTTGCAATCTGATTCCAAGATCGGTGTCTTCCCAGCCATACAGATCGTAGCGCTCGTCAAAGCCGCCAACCGCCTCGAGGTCCTGTTTTGCGACACTGACATTACAGGTACAAAAAAAAGCGCGCGAATAGTGACGCGCATCAGGGGCTACGAAGTGGAATTCGTCCGGCACGTTGACGATCGGTCCGCTGACGACAACGTTGCGCGAAGCCTCGTGTATCCGCAAGTGCTCGGCGACAAAATCGATCGGCGCAACAGTATCATCATCGCAAAAAATGATCACTCGTCCTCGCGCATCGGCGATGCCAGCGTTACGTGCTTTAGCCCGATTGGGATCGCCAACACGCAGCGAGCGCACTCCCTCGCGCTGGGCGTCTGCGAGCAGGCCGCCCGTTGCGTCCGTCGATCCGTTGTCGACCACCACAATCTCAAACGCTTCTCGCCGTGATTGCTTGCTCAGCGACGCAAGACAACGCGAAAGTTCGGCCGCGCGATTGCGCGTCGCTATCACAACGCTCGCGTCAGGCATCTAAATAGCCATCGAGTGCGCTGCGGCTCTGGTCGCCAAACCGTAGACTTCTGCTGCCATGCGATCCGCAGCGCCAACATCTTTCACATATAATGCGGCGAGCGTCTCACCCATGATGCGCAGCTCGTGCGGATCGTTCAGCATGGAGTCTGCACGCTCGGCAACTTCCTTTGGATTTAAGATGCCGCGCAGCTCCGGCGCGACCAGGCGCCCTGCATCGATATTCGGTTGCGCGAAAAACTTCTGCCGCGCCGCAACCTTGTAGGCAATCCAGCGCTTGAGTGGGCGGCCAACCAGCGGCACTCGATGCAAATAGGCGGCGATGCCATTCATGGCAATTTCGTCGACCCGGTTCAGCGGAACAGCGACTAAAAGAGCACGCCCGAGTATCGCGGCTTCCATACACTTAGTACCGGGAATACTAATCACCAGCTGGCTGCGCGCAAGCATCCGGTAATCGGTCGAGCGATCGACCGCAAAGCGGTGTCCGTCGACTTCGATTGCGCCCTCGGCTGCAAGGTAGCGGCCTGGGACGCCAAAATGGTGCGGGTCTCCGCGCCACTCGATGCCGGCTTGCAACTCTTCATCCGTGTTAAAGGGAGACACGATGAAGGTGATGGCAAGCTCAGGCCGCAGCGCCGCAAGTTCGCTCGCCACGGCCATAAAAAACGGCATGAGAAAACGCACTTCGTAGGGCCTGCTGCCGGGCATAATACAAACTCCCGAGCCCGTGCCTGGTGGAGGCGGCGCCTCATGCAATGAGGTTACAACCGAGTCGGCCACCAAATTGCCAACGAGGCGCACACGATCGGGAGGTGCGCCCATCGCCCGCAGCTCGTGCGCATTTGCTTCGTCAAGTGCAAAAAAGCGTTCAAAAAGTTTCGCGTACGAGCGTTTTGTGAACTTGTAAGTCATTGGACGAAGCCCAAGCCTGCGCGCGATTGTTGCTGCGTGGAAGAGATCGCCTCCCAAATACTGTAAGACGCCATCGGTCGTTTCCATGCCCGCGACGCGGCGGCCAAGTAAGAAGCGTCCGTAGGCATGCGGATCGATGATTCGGGCCGCCGGAAACAGTGTTTGCAAAATCTCGGATTCTCTTCCCGTGGCATAGGCACACGGGAGTACAACAAGCGTCACCCGCGCGCCCTGATCGCGTTCGTAAAGCGCGCGAACAAATGGCCGCGTCCAACCCATGACTTCGCCTGGACCGTTGGCAGTAACAAAAACAGACGGCGCGCTCATGATGTGCGTGCGGCAATCTTTTTGGCCAACTCCGAGGACGATCGCTCGGGTACGTGGGGTGCAAACACAACCACACCGCCAACTTCTTCAACCGCAGATTGTTCGGGCAATTCCCGCTGCTCATAGGCTGCATCTTTCACGTGAATATCTGGCCGCAGGATGCGGATCGTTTCGTTTGGGCGCAGCTCAGGAAAAATGCACACGTAATCAACGCTCGCTAAGGCTGCGACGAGCTCAGCGCGCTCGGCCTCACTCACAAGCGGCCTTCCTGGTCCTTTTGCTAACTGCCGAACAGACTCATCGCTGTTTACGCCGACGACGAGCGCACCACCCAGGCTGCGAGCGAACTCTAGATAACGGACGTGCCCGATGTGCAAGAGATCGAAAACACCACAAGTGAAAACGACTTTGCCGCCCCCGCGGCGCAGTGCTTCCAACCTTTTTGGAATTTCGTTGCGGTCCACGATCTTATCGGCGGCGTGCATGAGCTCCCTTGATAGCTCGCGTGTTAGCGATGCGCGGCTTGGCAACGGGGTTGCGCGCCGCGAACTTGAGGATCTCTTGCGGCGCAGCCGTCGCAGTGCCAAGTTTTTCCACAACGACGCCCGCTGCTACGTTTGCCAGCATGACAGCCCGCTCCATACCTGCGCCCGCCGCAAGTGCAAGCGTGAGCGTGGACATGACGGTATCACCAGCGCCGCTGACGTCATACACTTGTCGCGCCATTGCGGGTATCCACAACGGCTTGCGTCCGCGGCTGAATAAGGTCATGCCGTGCTCGCCACGAGTAACTAGCACGTGTCGTACGTTTGTGCGCTGCATTAGGACCCGTGCAGCGCGCGCTAGATCCGCATCATTACGAACGACGACACCCGATGCAGTTTCAGCTTCCGAGGCGTTGGGGGCGATACAATCCACACCTTTAAATGCTGCTATGTTCGCGGGCTTGGGATCCGCCGTGATGATAGCTCCATTGGACTTGCGTGCGGCAGCGATGAGCGCGCTGTCAATAAGCCCCTTGCCGTAGTCGGATATCACGATGCCATGGAGCGAGTCTTGCAGTGCCGCCAACTTTTTGCGAATGGTTTGCTGCGCCCGGGGATCGACGGGCGTAATCGCTTCCCGATCGGCGCGCACAACTTGCTGATTGTGGGCAACGATCCGCATCTTTTGCGTCGTCGGGCGTGATCCCAAGCGGACAACACCGCGCACGTCAACCCCTAGCCTGTCAAAGAGTTTGAGGACGCGGCTACCTGCTTCATCATTGCCGATGGCGCCGAAAACCGACACCTTGGCGCCGAGGGCGGCAAGATTATTGGCGACGTTTCCCGCTCCGCCAAGGGTGTAGGTATGGTCTTTCACCTCGACGACGGGTACTGGCGCTTCGGGAGAAATGCGCCGAACGTTGCCCCAATACCATTCATCGAGCATGAGATCGCCGATCACGGCGATATGCTTGCCGCGCATCGCTGTCAAAAGCTGAGCTATCCAGCCGTCAGCTGTTTTTTTCATTGATTTTCGACGATGACTCGAGCTGCATCGCGCAGATCCTTTGCACCGTAGACGCCGTCTTTTTTTGGCGTTTTGCCATTGGTCGAAAGCACGATCGCGCGACAGCCTGCGGCCAGACCTGCTTCAACATCGCGATCGCCGTCGCCAACCATCCACGACTCGCGCAGTGCAAGACCTAGATCATTTGCAGCTTGGAAGAGCATTCCCGGTTTTGGCTTTCGGCATTCGCAAACGACGGCGTACGATTCGACGGTGCCGTCTGGAAGATGCGGGCAACGGTAGACGGCCGCTATCACAACACCGTGCTCGCGCAGTAGCGAGAGTAGGCGTTGATCAACTGCGTCGGCTTGGTCTACGGTCATGAGTCCTCGCGCTATGCCCGATTGATTGGATACAATCACGAGATGGTAGCCGGCATCGGCCAGGGCTTTCGCGCCCTGTGCTGCGCCGTCGATGAGCTCAACATCTTGCGGGCGCGACACGTACCCCGTATCACGATTTAACGTTCCGTCGCGATCCAAAAAAACGGCGCGACGCAGGCCCTGCATGTTAGCTCACCCCTGTGCAAGCGCACCTTCAACGAGCTCGCACAAAATGTGTCCAAGAGCCAGATGCACTTCTTGGACTTTCCAAGCCGGACCGCGTGGCCCAACAATAGCAACGTCTGATTCGTTGACCACCGCGCCCCCGCCGTTGCCCGTAAAGCAAATAGTGATCGCGCCCCTTGCGCGCGCGGTGCGAAGACCTGCGACAACATTTGGAGACTCACCAGAGGTCGTCAATCCAATCGCCACGTCGCCGACGCGTACTAAACCCTCCAGCTGGCGGGCAAAGACATGATCGTACCCATAGTCGTTGGCGATTGCCGTCAGCGCGGAGGTGTCAACCGAAAGCGCAAGACCGGCCCACGCTGGACGATCGATCAAAAACCGGCCCGCGAGCTCAGCGGCAAGGTGTTGAGCTTGGGCGGCGCTTCCACCGTTGCCAAAAAAGTATACCCTACCACCGGCTGCGAGCGATTTGACGACGAGCTCGACAGCCTGCGTCACAGACTTTGCATAGTCGTCGAACTGCCACATACCAACTCGCTCGGCGACGCAATCCGAAAAAGACTTCGACCGGGCGGCGCTCACACTTCGATCCAAAACAGCTCCTGGTGCAAGGAGAGGAGTTGGCCGTCGCTCGCACAGACGCGCAGGATCTTTCCTGTGTGCTCGCTGACGATTTCATTCATGAGTTTCATGGCTTCGATGATGCAAAGAACCTGCCCCGCAACCACTTCGTCACCTTCCTGAACGAAAGGCTTTGCACCAGGAGCCGGTGATCGGTAGAAAACACCCACGAGTGGCGCAGGCACAACTTTGACGTTGGCCGGTCTCTGTGCTGGTACCGCTGTCGCGATCTTTGCCTGCACGGGCGCGGCGTTTGACACCGGTAATGCAGCTGGCGTATTGGGCGCAGACATTTTTAGATCGAGATCAATATCTCCGACTGCAATGCGCAGACGGTCGAGCCCGTCGCGCTGCATTATCGCGATGAGTTCGTCAAGCACCGCCTTGTCTACGTCCATGAGGCACCCCACTTCATGATGATAACCGGTGCGCAAGCTCAGATTCGAGATGCTCGAGAACGACTCGTGAGCGCTCCCGCGTCGCAAGATTCTGAATCGTCGCTTCCGACGCGCGGCGTTCGTCTTCACCGACGATAACCGCATAGCGTGCGCCGCTTTCTCCCGCGGCACGAAGCTGTTTATCTATGCTACGACGGCGATAGTCCATGTCGGCTGCTATGCCGCGCGCGCGAACCGCGTTCATGACAGGCACGAGCGTGTAAGCAGATTCGCGGTCGAGCGCTACAAAGGCGACATCGAGGCGAGGTCGCCCGTCTTCTGATTCACCAAGACCGGTGGCACGGGCGAGCATGAGCATGCGATCCATTCCCATAGCCAATCCGACGCCTGGAGTCGGTGGACCGCCCATTGATTCAACGAGGCCGTCGTAGCGGCCACCACCGCAAACACTGTTTTGCGCGCCCAGCGCGCTCGAGCTTATCTCAAAAACTGTGCGCGTATAGTAATCCAAGCCGCGAACGATGTGGGGATTATGCAGCGCCCGTATGCCCATCTCCTCGAGTAGCGTGCGTAGGGTAGCAAAGTGTTCCTGACAGTTTTCACAGAGGAAGCCTTCCATGGTTGGTGCCTGTGTGAGGATATCGATATCGCGCTGATCCTTTGAATCTAAAATACGCAGCGGGTTGCGGATCAAACGGTCCTGGCTTGTCTCGCTCAGACGATCTGCATTGCGTTTTAGAAACTCAACCAGCGCCTCGCGAAATTTTGTTCGGCATCGCTCGCAGCCGAGCGAATTGATCTCAAGCCGGTAGTCTTCAATGCCGATCGAGCGCATGACGTCAAGACCGAGCGCGATGATTTCCGCATCCGCCTCGGGCCCCTCAACGCCAAAGCATTCAGCACCCCATTGGTGCGCTTGACGATAGCGGCCTTTTTGCGGGCGCTCGTAGCGGAAGATTGGACCGCGGTAATAGAGTTTGAGCGGCACGTTCTGAAGCAAATTATGCTCGAGCACGGCGCGCACCACAGGCGCTGTGAGCTCGGGACGCAGGGTGATGCTGCGCTCGCCCCGATCGATAAAGGTATACATTTCTTTATCGACGATGTCGGTGCCCTCACCGATTGGTTTCACAAACACATCCGTGCTTTCAAAAATTGGCGTGCGGATCTCGCGGTAGCCAAAGCGGCCACATACCTCGTCAATAACACGCTCGAGGACTTGCCACTGCGATGACTCGGGGGGAAGAACGTCAACCGTACCGCGCGGAGCCGTAATATGCTTCACAGTGTTCTTAATTGGGCGAACCCTGTCAGTTCGTTGTTGCACTAGTGTTTCTCTTTCGGCGTCGTGCTGTAGCATACTTGCGAAGCGAATCCGCGCGCCGCTTCGCCGTTGCGCTAACATTGCTGGCAGTGCTGATCGTGGCCGCGCGGCAGCCGCCCGTTGCAATTGACCGATGGACTGCGATTGCGACGCTGGATTGCAAACGCTTTGTCTTTTACTGGTCTTCGATGCTCTTAGGCGCATCACCATTTCTCGTCGCTGGAGCCATCGCTGCAACGGTGGCAGCGCGATTGGAAGCGCGAAGCGTCTTTAGCCGTTGGCAGCGTTTGGTCACAACGGCTTTTGCGCTACTTTTTCCTGGTTGCGATTGTTCCATGAATGCGTACGCCGGCGCGCTGCGCGGCCGCCACCCGGCCATCGTCGCATGCGCTCTTGTTTGGGGCAGCTGTTGCAATCCGGTCGCGTTGGTCTGCACCGCGCGAATCTTGGGAACGCATCTTCTCGGGCTTCGCATGATTGTTGGTCTCGCGATTGCACTCTTGACGGCAGTCAGTTGGTCTTTCTGCAAAAACGCGCGGGACGAAACAATCTGCCACACCCAGCATGCATGGTGGGAGCAATTTGTTGGTTACACAGGTGATGGTCTATCGTCGTTTGCTCGCGCGGCGGCTGTGAGTTGCCTTATCCTTGTGACTGCCCCGAGACTTTTGGCGGTGCTGCATGGACCTCTCATGGCAGCCGTTGCCGGCGCGCTAATCTCCCCCTGTTCGAGCGCAGATGCCTTGCTGGCAGCGATTTTATTTCGCAGCCGCCCCGAACAGCTCGTTTTTGTCATAGCGGCACAGTGCCTCGACATTCGACAGCTGGTGCTCTTCACGCGACTATATGGCGCGGCGAACGCGATGCGCGCAAGTGCCGCAGCGCTGGTTGGTTGTACGATTGGATACATACTTGCCATCGCGTGATCGTTCGGCGTGGTGTGCGGGCCTTGGCGGCTTCATTCTCGCCGTGCTGGCACTGCACATTAGCTCGACGCTCGTCAGTATTGCGCCCGTGTTGCTCAGTGTCGTGGCCGCCGTACTGGCAGGCGCATCATTGCGAGGTGCTTACACGAGGACGAGCCTGGGATGGCTCATTGTGGGCGCGCTTTTTGCAATGACATTGCCGAATTTTGTAGATTCATTGGGCCCAGCCGTTGTCACGCACGCCACAGCCAACATTTCGCACGACGATTTGATTGCAGCGCTCGAGCAGCTTGACGACAATCCTGCGGGCTTGGTTGGGCACCGGCTCGCGGTGAGGGGAAGGTGGCGTGGGCAGACGGCGCAAGCTGCGGCAACGGTATCCGAGCGCATTATGGCTTGTTGCGCGGCAGACGCTGTGAACGTGGGTTTCGACGTTTTCCCCATCGCCCACGTTAACGCGCCTGATCGAAGTTACGTAAGCGTGAGCGGTATCGTTCGTGCGTTTTTGCGTGGTGGCGAAACGCGTTACGCGCTGGTCGATGCTCGAGTAACAAGCGTTAGTGAAGGAAGTAGCGGCGGGAAGTAAACACGAGCGATATGTCACCGCGCTGAGCGGCGACAATAACCTCACTGTCGCGGATGGAGCCCGACGGAGCAACAACCGCAACAACACCCGCGCTGATCGCGGCTTCGACTCCGTCGGCAAATGGAAAGAAGCCATCTGTCGCAAGAACGGCGCCGCGCACGGCCGGTCCTGCGCGACGACACGCAAGCTCTACGGCGGCCACACGGTTGGTTTGGCCGCCGCAGATGCCAAGCGTTACTTGATCGCGCGCGACTACTGCGGCGTTTGACTTGACTTGGCGTACCGCCCCAAATGCGAACAACAAGTCGCGCCAAATCGCGGGGTCGGGATTACGATCGGTCATAAGTTTCCATTCATCGGGCGCCGCATTTTGATCCGGCTGCTCCGCGAGCACTCCGCCAAGCGCCGAGCGCAATGTCATCGCCGCCCGTAACTGCATTGGCAGGCTTGAGTCAAAGCGCAGCAAGCGTAAATTCTTTTTAGTCATCAATACCTGGAGCGCTTGCTCATCAAACGCCGGTGCAGCGACAACTTCCAAGAATCGGGAGTGCAACAGCTGCGCGCATTCGGGATCGATGCGATGGTTCACCGCAACGATGCCGCCGAACGCAGAAATAGGGTCCGCACCAAGGGCAGCTTCCAGCGCCTCTTTGGCGCTATCCGCCGCTGCCAGACCACACGGTACCGTGTGTTTTACGATGGCAGCAACGACGCGGCTGGCGGGCGGCGTCCCAGCGGGAAATCCGAGTGGTTCGCTGATTGGTGCAATCAGACGCAGACAGGAATCAACGTCCAGAAGATTATTGTAGGAAAGTGTCTTTCCCCAGAGCTGCTCGGGAAAGGCGCCGCTATGGTAAAAGGCTGCTTTGGCCCAGGGGTTTTCGCCATAGCGCAATCTGCTGCGAAGCGGTAAATCAAAAGACAACACGTCGGGGAGCGATGTTTGATTTTCTCTCTCGAAATATGCTGCTATGGCGGCGTCGTAGCGAGCCACCAACGAAAACGCCAACGAAGCCCAGCGGCGCCGCTCTGTCAAGCTTGGGCCCCCTCTTGCAAGCGCCGCGATGAACTCATCATAAACTGCAGGCTCAGCAAGCACGCTAACCCATGCGTAGTTCTTGGCTGCCGCTCGTAACAAAGACACGCCACCAATATCGATGTTTTCGATTGCCTCAGACTCTGGCGTGCCGTTACGGCCTGCAACTTGCAAGAAGCGGTAAAGGTTCACAGCAACCACGGAAACCGCGGGAATTTCGTGCTCCCGAAGTTCGGCCGCATCGGCTGGTTGGTCCGGACGAGCCAAGATGCCGCCAAACACCTTGGGGTGCAACGTTTTCACGCGGCCACCAAAAAGTGCTGGGTAGTCAGTCAGCGATTCGACCTCCTCGCAAGGCAAGCCGAAGCTGCGCACAGCGACTGCGGTACCAGAGCTTGCTATGAGGCGATAACCAGCCTTGGTGAGTGCCCGCGCGAGTTCTTCAAGACCGGATTTGTCAGTGACCGAAAGCAGCGCTGTTGGCCTATCGTGCTGCACCTGCTCGCTCCAGCGACAGTGAAAGAACGTTCGAAACGCCAGCCTCGCTCATGGTGACGCCATACATGCGGTCGACGAGCGTCATGGTCGCTTTATTGTGAGTAATGATGATGATCTGCGAACGTCCTTGGCCAGCTAATTCCGCAAGCTGCAGCCCAAAACGGCCGACGTTGGCTTCATCCAGAGCTGCGTCAATTTCATCGAAAATATAAAACGGGCTGGGCCGCACCTGCAGTGTGGCGAAGATGAGCGCGACAGCGGTGAGCGCTCGCTCACCTCCTGAGAGCAGATTCAGATTCTGCATCTTCTTGCCCGGCGGCTGCGCAGAAATTTCGATACCTGCTTCCGTTGGGTCTTCAGCTTCGCTTACCCAGATCTTCGCATTGCCGCCGTTGAAGAGGCGCGTGAACGTCTCAGAAAACGCAACTGACACTTTTTCAAATGTTTCGTTGAACTGGCGTAGCGATTCGGCGTCCATGGCCGCAATGCTGGACACGATGTCGGCACGCGCTGCTTCGAGGTCGCGCAACTGACTCCGTAAGAATTCGCAACGCTCAAGTGCTGCGGCGCGGTCTTCAAGGGCGTTGAGGTTGACGTTGCCAAGGCGAACCAGCTCCTCGCGCAATCTTCGAACTGAAGCGTCGGCATCGCCGTCGTAGTCTTTGTAGCGGTTATCTACTTCGTCGCACTCGGCTTGGGTGGCCGGGTTTTGTGAGAAGGTTTCCGCTAAGAGTGCTAACTCAGCGTCGATCTCAGCCAACCGTATGCGCAAGCGCTCCAGCTCAAGTGATTGTTCGCGCCCTTTTTGCTCTTCTTGCGCATAAGCTGCCTCAAGCTCGCGCGTTTGCTGGGCCCGGGCATCGCGACTTTCACGCAGCTGTGCGACATCAGCAGCTGCAGCCGCTAGCGTTTGTTCGGCACTTGCACGCGCACTCTCCAAACGAGAAACTTCAACCACAGTCCCTTTGTGTTCTTCGCGCATTCCTGCCAGCGACGCCAAGCGTTCCTTACGCTGAATTTGAGCTTTTTCGAGATCATTGCGCGCGTTTTGAACGTCATCGCTCAGCTGCGCGACGCGTTCAACGAGTGCCGCCGCATTGGCAGCCGCGCTGCGATGGTGTGCGCGCACCGTTGCAAGTTCGGCGGCAAGTGCGTCGGCGGCAGCCGAGGCGTCGCGGCGGCGTGCCTCGAGGGCCTCGACTTGTTGACCAAGATCTGCGGCCTGTTCAGCGTGGCCTTGCTTAGCGCTGCGTGCAGCCACGGCTTTTGCCGCCGTTTCATCGTGCTGTCCGATGAGGCTTCGCAGCCGGTGCTCGCCGGTGTGCTGATCACGTTCGCTTTGTTCGCGCAACAATTTCGCGTCGTGCTGGCGCATTACAAGCGTCGCGGCATTCGAGCGAATTTGTTCGAGCCGGTTCTGTAAGGCTACGGCATCTTGCTCCGCGTCCTTGACGGCTGATTCACCTTGCCCCAGAGCACGCTCGCCAGAATGTATCTCTCGTTCGAGCTGTGACAACACTGCGTGCATGCTCACAGGTCCCAGCGCTGTCCCCGTAGAGATCACCCCGCTACGGATGACATCGCCTTCAAGCGTCGCAAAGCAAGCATCAGGAAGTCGCTTGGCGCCGGCAAGTGCATCATCGAGCGTCGACACGATAAAGCTATCGCCGAGAGCGCGCTCGAGCGCCGGTTTCAGGGCCGGTTCGCAGGCGATAAGATCAACGGCTCTTCCGACAACACCTTGGCCCGAGCCGTGCGATGTTGAGACGACCGTCGACAAAGAGTCGAGCGCAACAATGGTCGCTCGCCCTGATTGCTTGCGCTTGAGTACTTGCAAGGCTGCGGTTGCGTCGTCGAGCGTTCGTACGACGACATCGTGGGCGCACGCGCCGAGCAGGGCTTCCAGTGCAACAGCGTAACGGTCGTCGACTTTGATAAGGTCGGCAATCCTGCCGATTACGCCATGCAGCTCGCCGCTGGACGCGGCTTCGAGCAGCACGCGCACGCCGGCAGGTGCCCCTTTTGCCTCGCCTTCAAGTTGCTTGTACGCGTCGAATCGTGCTTTCGTTTGAAGCAGTCGCACTCGTGCATCGTCGCGCAGCCGTCGTTGCTCGTCCAGTGTCTTCGTTGCATTCTCGATCATCGTTGCTGCGCGGGCTTTGGCATCCGCGTTTGCCGCAGACTCACGCGCGATTAATTCGAGATCCGCTCGCGCCTGCGTCAAGCGGCTAGCTGCCTCACGCGCCTGGGAGCGCGCAGCCTCGATTTCTGTTTCGAGCTGCCCGGCCGCTTGGGTGAGCCGCTCGGATTCAACCTGCGCTGAAGCTTGCGCCGAATTGCTTTCAGTAAATTTAGCTACCTCGCGGGTGCGCGCGTCTTCGACTGCCCGCAACGAGGCATAGGCTTGCTCCCAGGTTGCGGTTTTCTGGCTCTCGGCCGCGGCAGCAGCTTCAGCTTTGCTCAACGCTTCATCGCGCGCTTGGCGGCTGGAACCTAGCTCCCCAGATGATGCCGAGAGTTTTGCATCCGCTTGCGCGGCAGCGGTCGCCGCGCCATCAACCTCGCGTTCGAGCGACTCGCAACTGCGGGCTAACTCAGCCATCTTTGCGCTTTGTGCCGCGTGCGCGGTAGCCTGCGTCTGTAATTCTTGAGCGAGCTTTGTGTGTGCCGCGCTTCGATCATCGACTGCTAGCGATGCTTGGTACTCATCGTAACGAGCCTGATTGAGTGCTGCTTTTAGATCAGCGTATTGCTTGGCCGCGCGTCCCGCTTCGTTTTCATCCGAACCTAGCGAGTTGACGATTGTCGCCCGTTCCGCGCGGCGCTGCGCCGTCTTGCGCACGTATGAAAGAATCTCAAAATCGCGCAGCTGCTGTTGCGCGCGCTGGTAACGCTTGGCGCGGCGTACTTGCTGCTCGATTGCAGGCATCTGTTTTTCAAGTTCGCTCAGAATATCGTTGAGGCGCAAGGCGTTTGCCGCGGTTTGCTCAAGACGCCGTTGCGCCTCTCGTTTCCGCAGACGGTAGCGAGCGGTGCCGGCTACCCCTTCGAACAGTTCTCGGCGCGCTTCCGGTTTGGCTGAGAGGATCGCGTCAATCTCGCCTTGCGACACAATAGCGGCGAGCTCAGCTGCAAGGCCGGTTCCTAGCAACAAGTCGGTAATGTCGCGTAATCTGACTTGGCTCTTATTAAGGAAGAATTCGCTCTCGCCAGTGCGATACGCGCGCCGCGTAATAGCAACTTCGGAAAACGGCGTGGACAGTGCCCCATCGGAGTTATCAAAGGTGAGCGTGACCTCGGCCATGCCGAGCGGCCGGCGCCCTGCGTTACCGGCAAAAATGACGTCGTCCATGCGGGCGCCGCGCAGTTGGCGCGCGCTTTGCTCGCCCAGCACCCAGCGCACAGCATCGACAAAATTCGACTTGCCGGAACCGTTGGGGCCGACGATTGCAGAGATGCCGGGGTGAAATTCGAGATGGGTGCGCTCGGCGAACGTCTTAAAACCGAAAAGATCGATGCTCCTAAGGTAGATGTTCCAATGCCTCCCGCGCTGCCGCGGTTTCCGCTTGTTTTTTCGTAGCGCCCTGTCCGCGGCCGGCGACTGCGCCGCCAATCTCCACCGCAACGGTAAACACTCGTGCGTGCGGAGGGCCACTTTGCGCGGTTATCGCGTAGTGCGGAGCCTTCTTAAACCTTGCCTGTGCATATTCTTGCAGCGCCGTCTTCGGATCGATGAGTTCGCTCAGCTGCGCGCGCGCGAAGTGATGGGCAACCAGAAACTTCCTCGCCGCTTCATAGCCAGCACTCAGATAGATCGCACCGATAAGGGCTTCCACCGCCGCTGCCAAAATCGAGCTGCGTTGCGCGCCGCCACCAGCTGATTCACCGCGGCCAAGCAGCAGCATTGGTCCGATGCCTAGCAGCTGTGCGGTTTGCGACAACGCGCCCCGCGACACAAGCAGCGCGCGCGCACGTGAGAGCACGCCTTCTCTTTTTTGTGGGAAGGCATTGTAGAGCCAATGCGCGGTGATGGCTCCTAAGACTGCGTCCCCAAGGAATTCAAGGCGCTCGTTTGAGACGGCCCGCGCTTTGTGCCCGGTGTGTTCCCAAGCATAGGAATCGTGTGTCAGGGCGATGTCGAAAAGCTGCAAGCGATCTGCGCCGACGTTGCTTAGCCCAAGCTTACGCAGAAAATCGCGCAGCGAGCGCCTGCGGCCGAGCCCCTGCGACACGCTTAATTGTCGGAGAATTTACGAAAAACGAGCACTGCGTTGTGCCCGCCAAACCCAAATGAATTGGAGACGGCAACGTTAACGTCGTGGCGGCGAGCAACGTTGGGCACGCAATCAAGATCGCACGTGGGATCGACGTGCTGGTAGTTGATGGTTGGGGGGATGATGCCTTCCTGGATGGCGAGCACCGTGCAAATCCCCTCTAGCGCGCCGGCGGCGCCCAACGCGTGGCCAAACATCGACTTGTTCGAGCTCACCGGAATGGCTTGCGCATGATCCCCAAAAACTTCATGTACGGCTTGCGTTTCGGCAGCATCGCCCAGATCGGTCGAGGTCGCATGCGCGTTGATGTAGTCTACGTCAGTCGCCCTAATACCGGCGTCCGCCAATGCTCGGATCATCGCGAGCTTGACGCCGCGAGCTTCTGGGTCCGGCGCGACCATATGATAGGCGTCGGATGATTGCCCGTATCCTATAATTTCTGCGTAGATGCGCGCTCCACGCGTGCGCGCATGATCGAGCTCCTCGAGAACCAAGGCTCCCCCGCCTTCGCCGATGACAAAGCCATCTCGCTCACGGTCGAACGGGCGGCTGGCATGCTGCGGATCATCGTTGCGCGTCGACAGCGCTCGCATGGCGCAAAAGCCTCCAACGGCGAGTGGCGTGATGGGTGCCTCCGATCCGCCCGAGATGACCACGTCTGCTTCGCCACGCTGGATCAATCGCGTGGCATCTCCGATCGCGTTGTTTGAAGATGCGCAGGCTGAAACGGCCGTCTGCGAAGGCCCTCGCACACCAAGTCGTATCGAGATCAAGCCCGGTGCGATGTTGCTGATGAGCATGGGGATGAAGAAAGGCGAAAGCCGGTCGGAGCCTTGCTCTTGCATAACTTTCGTCTGCTGCTCGATCGTGGTGATACCGCCGATGCCCGACCCCATGATGACGCCGATGTTGTCGCGGTTGTCATCAGTAATCTTAAGACCGGAGTCATCGACTGCCTCGACCGCTGCCACGAGTGCAAACTGCGAAAAGCGATCCATCTTGCGGGCGTCTTTTTTCCCGATGACCTCAGTTGGGTCAAAGTTGCGCACTTCTGCCGCAAAACGCGTCGGCATGCTGGAAGCATCGAAAAGGGTGATGTGATCGACACCACTGCGCCCTCGCACCACGTTCGACCAAAACTCCCGCATTGAGTTTCCGATCGGCGTGATGGCTCCCATGCCGGTGACAACAACTCGTCTCGAATTCTTCATGAGCTACAGGAGTTAGTTCGTCAGACCTCGTGCGGGCGACCTTGTCGAGTCAAACAGCTTCGCTCGCTGCTCAGCATATGCTACGCGCGGATTTTTTCGCGCGAGAGTGGGGGGTGAACTTTCAAAAGTTCTTGCCGATGATGAAAGGAAGGAAGTGCTCATACAAGAACTTCCGCGCGAGGATCTTCTCGGAAGTTCCCGCACTCTTTGGAAACGGGCGATAACCGTCGAGGCTCCGCAGCGACGGGTGAAGATGGAGAGGCGTACAGCAACGCCCCGCACGTTCCGAAAGTCCAGATGGGAGGTGACCCGCACACCGTGGCAAAGAAGAAAGCTGCTAAGAAGGCGAAGAAGAAGAAATAAGCGCCAGATAATTTCTGGTCAATGAAGATTCCAAAAAGGGGGAGCTGCGCGATGAGCAGCACCCCTTCTTTATTTGCGTTCATTGCAAACGGCCCGCTCTGCGCGGAGGATGCCATGGCAGATAAATCATTTGCGTCGCGAGTCATATGGGATGCCCAATCAAAACGATCGATCAACGACCCAGCAGTGCTTCCCATTTATCAGTCAGCCGGCTGGGTGTTTCGCTCCCTCGATGAGGTGGACGCGGTTTACGAGGGGCGGCAGCCCGGCACCATCTACGGGGGTTCCGGCGTGCCTGACCACCAGGCCTTGGAAGCCCTTGTCAGCTCGCTGCATGGCAGCGAAGATACGGTCGTCACAGCGGCCGGTATGTCGGCCTTTACCGCCACCATTATCTCCTTGGCGAAGTCCGGTGACCGCATCGTTGCTGCACGCGATCTCTATGGCAACACTTCGCGCCTGCTTGATGATCTACGCAAGTTTGGCGTGACAACCGACACCTTCGATGCAAGCGATCCTGCGTCGGTTACCGATGCTTTACGCTCGTCTGCACGGCTCGTTATCGTCGAAACGATTTCCAACCCGCGCGTTCGAGTCGCCGATCTGACAGCGGTGTGCAGGGCGGCACATGAATGCGGTGCGCTTGTCATCGTCGACAACTCGTTGGCCTCACCGTATCATTGCCAGCCAGTTCGCTTCGGTGCAGACCTCGTGATTGAGAGCATCACGAAGTTCTTAGGCGGTCATATGGATTTAACGCTTGGTAGTGTCAGCGGTCCTGCGTCGCTTCTGGGGCCGATCCGTCTGCTTGCCGCACGACTCGGACTGATCTCGGCCACCTTAGATGCGTGGCTTGCCATCCGCTCGATCGCCACGCTCGATGTGCGTTTGGCGCGCTCGAGCGCGAACGCTGGGGAGGTGGCGAGCTGGCTTGCCAGCCATTCAAAAGTGAGAGCGGTTCATTATCCTGGACTAGCAACTCATGCGACCCACTCGCTCGCGAAGGGAGTGCTGGAACGCGGGTATGGCAGCGTCGTCTCTTTTGAACTTGAGCCCGATCGCCGCCTCGTTGATAGGCTGCTGGCAGCCCTTGCGCACATAAAGCTCGTGCTCTCCTTTGCAGGCGTGAGCACCTCGCTTTCACATCCGGCGACCTCTTCGCACCGATCTTTAACAGCTGATCAGCGCCGAGCCATCGGCATCCACGATGGCTTTTTGAGGCTGTCCGTCGGAGTTGAAAATCCGGCCGACATCATAGGCGATTTGGCGCGCGGCTTGGCTGCCGTTTAGGTTTTGCGCTTGTGGAGGGCGAAGCGGTTGCCGTCGGGATCGCTTACAAAGCAGCTCTGACACGATGGCGCTTCCATTATCTCTGTCACTTCGACTCCGCTTGCGACAAGCTTGTTGCGCATCGTAGCGATATCGTCAACCTCGAAACTCGCGCTAAATTGCGAGCCTGGTTTGATGCCGATGCTTTCACCGCGACCGATGCCGAAGGTGTTTTGACCAATCGCAAACTCGAACCACGTATCGCTTTGCAGCTCGCCAGGCACTAGACCGACCAGATCTCGATAAAATGCCGTTGACCTCGGGACATCACTGACGGAGTACGCGACGAACGCTAGATCCTTAATCATGCGTGCTTGGTTCCGCGCACGCGCGTTAGCCGCCTATACGTGCGCGCCTTATTGCGGTTACCGCACACCGACATGAGGCACCAGCTTCCCGAGCGGTTTTTTGAGCGGTCGTAGAAGGCCCAACGACAGGTGTCATCACGACAGACTTTCAGGCGGCGCCACGAACCGTCAAGCATCGCCCGAAATGCGATGGCGAGCAGGTCGCCCATAGCGCCGTCAACGCCTCCCGCCGATGGTGCGAGCTTGGCTTGACCATCGTTTTCAAAGTGGACGACGAGGTGCGCGCTTCTTGCAGCACGGCTAAGTGTTTCCACCGCATCCTTAGGCGCCGTCTCTCCGTCATTGGCTTCAAGCAGGTTGCGCAACGCCTCGCGCACGCTGACCGCATGACGAAGATCGGTATCGCTTAAGCGGTGGTGTTCTTTGAGCAGGTCATGCCCTTGCAACCAGTGCTCCAGGTGCGTACGGTCGCGTAGGGCATCGGCGCCTTGCAGGTCGCGGGTGTTGATGAAATCCTGAACCAAAGCAAGTTCACCGGGAGCTGATTCGCGCCTGGGCGGCTCTACAGGGCTGGGTTTTGTACCTTCTGGTACCGTGGTCATTGCAAAACCATTATAGCTTTTTGACCGGTTATTGTAAAGCTTAAAATGCAGTGAAACTTTTGTAGCAAGTAACCCGATAATTATATTGACAGGTTACTAGGCAGGTAGTAGACTTAGCGCGGGCTACGGGCTTGG
>JBPYDX010000066.1:0-10407 GCA_051986115.1 Candidatus Eremiobacteraceae bacterium | reverse complement strand
TAGACGAGGCGCGGGGCCTGGAGATTGGAGCAATAATTGTTGAGCCGCTCCAAGCAAGGGGAGGATGCGTGCCTTCACCAGTTGGTTGGTTGCGCGAGCTGCGCAAGCTCTGCGACGAGCGTGGGATTGTGCTCATCCTTGACGAGGTGTACTCCGGGTTCGGACGTACTGGGCGCTGGTTTGACTGCGAACACGCTGGTGTCGAGCCCGATATCATATGCGTAGGAAAAGGACTCTCCTCTGGCTTTCCAATCTCGGCGTGCATCGGGAAAGCATCGGTGATGGACGCTTGGCCGCAGTCTACAGGCGAGGCAATCCACACGAGCACCTTTCTCGGACATCCGGCCGGATGCGCAGCAACGCTCGCATCAATCGAGCAGTTGCATGACGAGAAGCTTGTCAAGCGCAGTGCAGACTTGGAGGCAGAGGTGCGGGCGCTGCTTGGCACACTCCAAAAAGAAAGCAATGGACGAATTGGCGACGTTCGAGGACGTGGGCTCATGTGGGGGATTGAGTGCGTCCATGATAACGGCGATCCAAATGCGGCGCTGGCGCTTGCGGTGATGCGCACGTGTTTGAAGGAAGGAGTCCTGGTGCTGACGAGCGGGCCAGACACAAACGTGATCGCGCTCTCGCCGCCACTTGTCATTAGCCTCTCGCAGCTACGCTTTGGCATTGAAGTCATCGCTCGCGCGCTTCGCTTAGCAACAAAATAAATTTGTCCACAGATATAAAATCGTTATCCACAATTTTTTTCGAAAAACGAACAACCGTTCACTTGCGCGCGTGAATAGCTTCGCGTATACTTCGCATACACCGACCGCGGTGCCGTGATTGTCAGCAGCAACAACGGATGCCACGATTGCAATCGTGGAGAGCTGAGGACCACGGGAAAGGCACCCCTACCGTTGGGGACCTGGCTCACGCCAGGAGATGGCTCTGGGATTCATGACCCAGTTAAGTCAACCGCTATCGAGCCTACTGACTAGTGAGTGAGGTTCGAAGCACGGCGAAAGCGCCATCGGCCTAACAGTAAACGACCGAGCTCCGCTCGGTCGTTTCTGTTTTCTTCTGCTTCACCCGAGAGAAAAGTCGTGCGCGACTCGCGGATTTAAGCGTGTCGCAGAGAAAGTTGCCACGTGGCGGCAACTGACCCACTGCAGACCAACCAAATAGAGTCGCCGCCAGGGGCGGAGCGCTTTGGCGCTCTGGCTTACCGAGAATACCGGCTTCTTTGGATCGGCCTCATCATCTCTAATACCGGAAGCTGGATGGCCACCCTTGCACAAGGCTGGCTGGTCGTTGAACTTGCACCCAAACCGGCGCTTGCTCCGTTTTACTTAGGCATCATCGGGTTCGTCCGCGCCATCCCTGTCGTCTTGCTTTCAGGCGTCGCGGGTGCTGTCGCAGACCGGATGGACAAACGCCGCCTGCTCCTCGTGACCCAGTGCGTTTTGGGTCTCGCGGCGTTGGTCTTGGCAGTTCTCGCCCAACTGCACATCGTGCGAATTTGGCATGTCGTACTCATGGCAGCGATTTCCGCAGCGGCACTTTCGTTTGATGCCCCGAGCAGGCAATCGATGGTGCCCCTCCTTGTCGGCCCGCGAGAGTTGATGAACGCAATTGGTCTGAACTCCGCGGCGTTCAATGGTCCGGGTATCATCGGTCCGGCAATCGGGGGTATCCTTGTCAGCACTGTTGGCGTCGCCGACACCTTTTACTTGAACGCTCTGTCGTACGGGGCAGTGCTTGTGGCTCTGGCGATGATGTCACCCAAGCCGCCTGTTGTCGTAGCTAGGCGCGAGGGCATCTGGCACGAGCTCATTGAGGGTTTGCAGTACGTGCGACGTCAACCCAGCATCTTAACGCTCTTTACGCTCGCGTTGTTGGTGTCGGTTGTCGCGAGACCGTACATCCAGCTCTTACCGGCTTTTGTAAAAACGACAATCGTGGGTGGCCCAGATTCATTGGGCGCTCTCATGGCGGCCTCTGGCGGCGGCGCGCTTGCAGGTTCGATCGCAACAGCCTTTATCGGTAACAAACGTCATCGCGGAACGGTTGCCATCACCTGTGCGCTTCTTGCCGGGCTCGCGTTGTTCGGGTTCTCGCTCACCCGAACGATCCTGGCTGGCGCTGTTGTCCTCGTGGCGCTCGGAGCAGCAATCATGCTTTTCATGGGGATGACCAACACACTTTTGCAACTTTACACGGCGCTTGAGGTCCGCGGCAGGGTGATGGCTTTGTATACGATGGTCTTTTTGGGTTTTATGCCATTTGGCTCGTGGCTGCTTGGCACGGTGGCCGCACTTACGACGCTGCCTTTGACGCTTGGTGTGGCCGGACTTGCAGTCGCGGTTGCCTCGTTAGTTGTGATGCGCCTATCAGGTTTGCGAGAGTTGGCGTAAATTCAAGGTTAGGACCCGCGCTTAACTGTTGGGAACAAAGGTAAGCAGCGGGGATCCGTCCGCGCTGTAGAGCGTGAGGCTGCCATTGTCGATCTTATAATTGTCGACGGACGAAAGCTCGTGCTGAAATGACGACTCGGTGTTCATAATCGCTTGGGGGCAAGCCATTTGGGTCATCGCCATCGGTCCGAAGTGCAACTTGTTGCCACTGACCTCGTAGCTTCCGGTAAAACGGTTGCATCCTCCCGAACCTGAAGCTCGTTTTTGAGAAGCATCAAAAGTTATCGTCGGCGCATGCCCTGCATCGGACGCCGCAACTTGCTTGCCGGCAAGTGACGAGAGACGCCAGGAGGTTGCCTCTAAAGGAAGCGGAGCGTCTGCGAACGTCAGCCACGGTGCGTACGCAAAATTGGCGCTCGATGGAATAGGCTTCCCTTGCGCATCGGCTCCTTGCAACGACGGGTTTATGTTGACAGCAAAAAATTGCGGCGACGCGCCGTTAGGCGGGTAGAGGGTTAGAAGTGATTTGCTCGAGTCGTATTCCCAGCGTCCGCTTTCGTGACTGGTTGCCGGGCGTTGCAGATACTCTCGCTCGAGAAGATACGTACCGTCTGTATTCAGCGTGATCGTAACGCGGATACCAGGGCAATCCGCGCATGCCGTGGTGCCTTGAAAAGTTGCAGGCAGCGTAAAAGGTACGCTCTGACTCGGAGCTTGACTTTGAGCAGGAGCTTGGCTAGGCGCAGGAGTTGGCGATGGCTGAGCCGCTTTGCCCTCGAGCCCGATGCCCACGAGCACGGCGGCAACGATTATAAATGAGACGGCGAGTCTCGCTGCGAGTTGGCCCATGACTGCTTTTTCCCCAGCGGGGTTCGGGCAAAACGCCTTCTGCTATTGCCGACGCAGCCCTCTTAGGATTGCGCAGAATACGTTTCGAGACGCTGTTTGACTGATTGTAAAAAGCGCGAAGCAACCGAGCCGTCGAGCACACGATGATCGAGACTCAGACATACGTTCATGATCGAGCGAATAGCAATTGCATCATTAATGACCCACGGCCGCTTGACAATTGCTTCCATAGTAATTATGGCCGCTTGCGGCGGGCTGATGATGGGGTACGAAGCGATGCTTCCGAGCGCACCCGTATTGTCCACGGTGATTGTGCCGTCTGACATGTCTTCCATCGTCAGTTTGCGAGCGCGCGCTTTCTCTACCAGATCAACAATTTTTCGTGCAAGGCCCGACAGGCTCAGTTGATCGGCATCGCGCACAACGGGCACGACAAGCCCCTCTTCGATGTCGACAGCGATGCCGACATTGATGTGCTTGCGGACAATGATCCGGTCACCAGCCCAGGTGGCATTAACCGTCGGAAATTCGCGTAAAGCTCCGCAGACACAGACAACGACAATCGGTAAAAACGTAAGATTGACGCCTTCTCTTGCTTTGAATGCCTCTTTCTCGCGCTCGCGCCAACGCACGAGTCCGGTAACGTCTGCTTCAACCAACGACCAAGCATGAGGGATGGTCGTTTTGGACAGCACCATATGCTCGGCGATTGTCTTACGCATCTGCGTAACGCGCATGCTGGTATCGCCATCCTCGGGTGCTGCCACTGCGGCAGCTGGCTGACGTTGCTGCGCGGGGGGAGCGGTTGCAACTTGGCCGCCAGAGCCGACGTGTTGCAGAACATCTTTAGCAGTGAGACGTCCGCCGCGACCGGTTCCCGAGAGGTTGCGTAGATCGAGCCGGTGCTCGCGCGCGAGCTTACGTACGGCGGGAGAATAGCGAACACCGTCGGCAGCTGTCGTCGCCGCGGTTGAACGATCGACCGGAGCCACACGCTCTGGCGCGCTTGGCGTGGGAGGCATGCTCGTTGTGGCCGGCTGTTCTTGGCGAGGCGCTGATGCGTCGGTTACTGTTTCGCTAATTTCACAGACTGCCGAGCCAACTGGCACGGTCGTCCCCTCTTCGGCGACAATTTTGGTGAGCGTACCGGCGAAGGGCGAAGGTATTTCTGATGCGACTTTGTCTGTTTCTACTTCAAGTAGCGGCTCGTACTTTGCAACCGTATCGCCAACTTTCTTGAGCCAGCGCCCAACCGTTCCTTCGGTCACAGTCTCGCCCAGCTGCGGCATGGTTACGGTTGGCAAGTCGCAATTCTCCTTTTAATACGCCGCCAGCTCGCGCATAGCGGCGCCGATGCGCTCGGAACTCGGCATAAACGCTTCTTCATACTCTTTTGCGTAGCCCATAGATGGGACGTCAGGCCCACACACGCGTCGAATCGGTGCGTCAAGTTCGAAGAGCGCTTCCTCTGCAATAATTGCCGACACCTCAGCGCCGATACCGCCAAATTTTTGATCCTCGTGAACGATAAGCGCCCGTCTCGTTTTGGTAACGCTGTCGAGGATTGTCTGCCGGTCCATTGGGCGAATCGAGCGTAAGTCGATAACTTCTGCATTCACACCCTCGGTCGCGAGTTTCTCTGCTGCCTCAACCGCGTAGTGCCGCATAAGACCATAGGTGATAACGCTTAAGTCTGTTCCGACGCGGGCGACATCAGCCTTACCAATGGGGACGCTGAAGTCGCCCTCGGGGACCTCGCCCTTAATCAGCCGATAGGTGCGCTTATGCTCAAGGAACAGCACTGGGTCTTCGTCGCGGATTGCGCTCACCAGCAAACCCTGAGCATCTACCGGCGTCGAGGGTGCACAGATTTTGAGGCCGGGCACATGATAAAACAGCGCTTCAACGCTCACTGAGTGAGAAAGGGCGCCGCGGACGCCGCCGCCATAGGGAGTGCGAATCACAAGAGGACATGTGTTTCCGCCGGCAGAGCGGTAGCGAATTTTGGCCGCTTCACCAACGATCTGGTTGTACGCGGGATAAATAAAATCGGCAAATTGAATTTCCGCTATCGGCCGCATGCCTGCGATTGCGGCGCCAACCGCAACGCCGACGATTGAGGCTTCTGCAAGTGGCGTATCGATAACGCGCTCGCGCCCAAATTCTTCTAAAAAACCTTTGGTTATCAAAAAGACATTGCCGCGCGGCCCGACATCCTCGCCCATAATAAACACGCGAGGATCGCGGACCATCTCGCTATGCATTGCATCGCGAACGCTTTCCAAAACCGTTTTAACTGCCATTACGATAGCGGCCCTGAACCGTAGACATGCGTATATAAGTCAGCCTCGGTAGGCGGCGGTTGCGCTTCTGCCCAGTCGGTCGCCTCATCGACCGCTGCTTGCGCTTTTTTCTTGAGCGCGCTGATCGTTGCGTCGTCGATCAACCCTCGGTCTTTGAGCCACGCCTCAAATCGTGGAATCGGATCACGCGCCTTGAGCGCTTCAACTTCCTCTGCTGTTCGGTAGGTAAGTTGATTGTCATCGCTTGTATGTGACATTGCGCGATATACTTTTGCTTCGACAAGCGTCGGGCCCTCACCGCGCCGCGCACGCTCAACGGCTTCGTGGATGGTGAGGTATGTTGCAACGGGATCGGTGCCGTCGCAAATAATTCCTGGAATACCGTAGCCAACAGCACGGTCGGCGACATTAGCGATTGCCATTTGCAATTTTTGAGGCACTGAAATTGCAAACTCGTTATTCTCGCACATGAACACTGCTGGCACTTTGTGGATACCGGCGAAGTTCATGGCCTCATGCCACTCCCCTTCGCTCGTCGAACCTTCACCAAAAGTAATCAGTGTAACCACGGGTTGCTTACGCATTTTAAAAGCCAGCGCCATGCCGACGCCGTGCGTCACGTGCGCCGCAATGATGCTCGATATACTCGCGATGTTGCAGTGTGGAACGCTGTAATGGTTGGGAAACTGACGACCACTCGAAAAGACGTCATCTTTGCGCGCAAACAGGCACATCAGCTGCTCTCGCGGTGTCACCCCGTAGGCCATGGCCAATGCGGTGTCGCGATAATACGGGACCACCCAATCGACGCCACGCTTGAGTGCAAAAGCCGCGCCCACTTGCGCGGCTTCGTGACCTTGGCAAGTGGCAGCAAATGGAATTTTCCCTTGACGGTTGAGCGCAAAAGCGCGATCGTCGGCGAGTCGCGTGAGCACCATTTGATAGTACATGTCGCGCAGGCTGTCAACGCTGAGACCTTCAGGAAGTGAAGCCCTGACTTTTGGTTCGCTTTTCATTTGACGCGAGCGTTTGACGCTTTGGCGGCGTTCTCTTCTAGTGGGGGCGAGCTTGACGGATGCGGGGTTTTTGGTGCTAGAAAACGTATTGCGTTGTACATGAGGTCGTATCTGCAGCGCTCCCTCGCTGCGATGTTGATTGGCGCGTTGCTGTGCGGCAGTGTACCTGGCTGCTCTAAGCCGATGGATCCCCAAAGCGATATTCCCGCGGAGTATCAGCCGATCGTTTTTGCTGCGGCTGCGGTCGGGATTGGTATCTACATTGCGTCTAAGAATCACAAATCCAACAGTAGTAGTGGTGGCGGCGGTACAACTCAGACGTTGACCGCGCCGTTTTTTGTTGGACCGCTCGGCAACCAGCCATTTGATATCGCACTCGATTTAAGCACGGCAGGATCAGGTGGCGTAGGTGCGCTTGGCCGCAACGGCGGCGGGGGCAACTACGGGTTTGTCGAGATAGGATCGTCAACGGGCGCCGACAACGGTGCCTACGCGCTGCCGGTTGGGTATAAACCATCTGCTGTTGCCATTGACGGCAGCGGGAACGATTGGTTTGTCAATTCAACCGGCCTCGTCAAAAAGTGTCCTGCAGCTGTAGCTGGCGTTACAACCTGTTCACCACTCCTTAGCTTCAGCGACGGCTTGCCAACCTCTGGCATTCGTTCGATCGCAGCTGATAGCGTATATGTCTTCATTGCTCAGGATAATTTAGCCGGCACCGTCTCGTTTGTCGCCTTCAATCTGGCCGGCGGCGGGCGGGTGAGCGGTTCGTATACCTACTCGGGCTTGAGCATGTACAATGCTGACGCTGCGGTTGCCACCATAGGCTCGGTGGGACTCTATACAATCTTTCATAAGGATGGTACGTCTTGGAAAATTTCGCTGCCGACCTCAAGCAAGAACCCGTACACGTTTACTCCGACTCCACTCGCAAGTCAGAATATGGCCAGCGATGGGTTAGGCAATAATTATGGTTTCCTGGGAGCGCCCACTTCCGGTAGTTATCAAATAGGCCACTACGTGAGCACAGGGAATTCTGTAGCGGCGCCAGGCACGCTTGTCTCAACAATTACCGTTGCCTTTAACGGTCAAACCAGCCCCAACGCCGCGCCTTTTGTGCCGCCGCTTAGTTCTGCAAAAACCGATGATGTTTACATTTTTTTCCTCGACTCAAGCGGCAATCTCGTTCTGTTTAGCGTTTTCTAAAGAAAGTTCAACGATGGCTTCGCTACCCGCTCGCATACGACCCGACACAGCCGCGCTGCTCGTACAACGAATGCGCGAGCTTGCAACTACCGATTCGATCGCGCGCGATTTATGCCGCACACTTGTGTCGGCACTCGAGCGGGAAGATCGCGAACGCGGCAGCGATCTGCAAGCGACGCTGCGCGCATATTATGGATGCGGCCTGCGGGTCGACAGAACAGCCGACGCGTTGTTCTTACACCGCAACAGCGTCCGCTATCGGCTCGATCGCATACGCTTGCTTTGCGGGGTCAACATTGATGCTCCCCAGGTCATCGCGGCGATGACCATCGCGCTTTCGCACAAGCCCACCGCCGCAGCCGAGAACGTCAATGCAGGTTAGCGCGCGCAACAAATTGCCCGGCACCGTCGTGGAAGTGAGAAACGACGGGCTGATGGCAAAAGTGAGCCTGCGAATCGGCGACAATCACCTCGTCGCGCTGATCACGGCAGAGGCTGCAGCAGAAATGGCGCTCAAGGCGGGGGATGAAGTGACCGCGATTATCAAATCGACCTCGGTCATGCTTGCCAAGAACGATTAACGGCGCTTTATCGCTACCTTTGTTTTGGTTTCAAGTCGTTCTAAGCGATCAAGCAGCGATTTGTTGTTCTCGCGCAAGTTTTCGATTTCGCTGCGCAGCTGTTTGATTTCCGCCGGCTTTTCAAGATATTCATTAATCGCTCGCACCGCCTGCGCCGCTTTGCCCTTGAGACGACCATCGACATCTTGCGATGCTAAGCGTCCCAAGGCGTCGATCGCGCTTCGGTCGTGCAGCTCCTCGAGCGCATCGACCGCCGCGAGGCGCGCATAGAAAACTTTGTCTTCCAACAATTCTATCAGGCGCGCCTGCACTTTCTTGTTTCCTTGACCAAGTTTGCCGAGCGAGTGAATGGCGGCCTCACGCGCATACTGCGGCTTCCCATAGGCCGTCCACGCTAACAGCAATTCTATTGCGCGCTCGTCACCGAGTTCCCCAAAACCTTGCATCGCGCCGCTGCGAATCACGTCGAGAAATGATTCTTTGCCTAGAGCTTTTGTCAACAACGCATACGCTTTTTTGGAGCGCGTCTTGCCAATCGATGCCGCGGCCTCGGCCTCCACAAAATACGATGCGTCGCGTGCAAGCATCGGCGCCAACGCATCGCACGCCTCGTCACCGCGAAACTCTCCAAGCGCCCGGGCAACAGCGCGGCGCGCTTTCGGATGATCAACGCCCCGAGCCGCGACAAGTGCTTTGAACGCGCGGTCGCTGTGAATGGTACCGAGCGCAATGGCTGCTTGTGCTTTGACGCCCCAAAATGCACGGCCAAGGAGCAGCCGTCCAAGCGTTTCAACCGCCTGACCCGTCGCGTCTCTCGCAAGCGCGCGGATCGCATCCACACGAGCGCTCATATTTTTTTCGGACAGGCATTGCTTGACGAGCATTTCTGCCGGCAGATGCAACTCAATTGTCTTCAGTAAGTCGCCGTCGGGATCGAAGCAAAAGATGTCAGGTTTTTGATCCAGGGCGAACGTGAAGGTTTGTTCTTTTTGTTCGAGCTGAGCCTGGAAGCGACGCTCCTGTTTCCCAGTAACGAATGCAACAGTCACCGGCTGAACAAAAATTGATGTGCCATCGCTTGGATCTTGCAGTTGTTCAACGCGTACTGCGGCCGACTTTGCGTCGCTGTCCCAACTATAGGTGACGCGCAAGTTGGGGTGGCCACCTTTGAAAACCCACTGATCGAAGAAGCGTAACATGTTGCGGCCAGAAACCGTTTCGATTGCGCGCACGAAGTCGACCGTTTCAACGTTTTGCAGCTTGTGGTCAGTGACATAACGATTGATCGCCTTCCACCACAGGTCGTCACCGAGCAAACGACGGATCATGTGCAAGACCCAAGCGCCCTTTTCGTAAAGGTGACGATCGAAGAGGTCAATCGGTTCTGAATAGACGTTGGTAACGATGGGACGGCGATAGTGCTCTTTGTCTTCCTCAAAATAACGCGCTGCGATTTGCATACGATAATAGTCAAACTCATCTGGTCCTAAGTCTGATTCGCGAAAGAGCGCTTCAAAATAGGTGGCAAATCCCTCGTTGAGCCAGGCATGCGACCAGTCCTTACAGGTCAGCAGATCGCCAAACCACTGGTGCGCGAGCTCGTGAGCAACCAGCGCGTCGCTCGAGAAATCCAAATGGGCCCGGGCATCGTGTAACGTTGTGTCCGTCTGCGTTGTCGCTGTCGTGTTTTCCATGCCGCCAAAAATGAAATCTGCGACCGCAATTTGTGCGTACTTGGAATAGGGGTATGGCACGCCGATGCGATCAGAGAAAAACTTCACCATTTTGGGTGTCTTGCCAAAAGAGCGAGCGCCATCAGCCTCGCGACCCGGTGTCACGTAATAGCTGACGGGTAAGTCACCAAGCATATCGGTGTGTTCGGCAAATTCACCGGCCACACACGTCACAAGATAGGTGACATGCGGCGTGTCCATTTTCCAATGATAGGTTTTTGTTTTGGCGGCCTTCGCGCTCGTCGTTGATACAAGTGTGCCGTTACTGAGCACAAAGTAATTAGCCGGGACCGTCGCCGTAACGTCGGTCGTCG
>JBPYDX010000065.1:0-5673 GCA_051986115.1 Candidatus Eremiobacteraceae bacterium | reverse complement strand
CTTATTTTTGCAATATCAAAGGCTGCGGTCAGTGATCTACCTATGGTTCTATCTCTCACTCGCGCTGTTTATTTTGTTGCAGCTCTTCGGAACGGAAGTAAATGGCGCTCGTTTGTGGTTCAAAATTGGTCCTTTTACGGCGCAGCCGGTTGAAGCAATTAAACTTTTTATGGTTTTCTTTATGGCGGCGTACTTGTCAAAGAATGGCCCGGCGCTGGCTGCCTTGCGGCCGTTTGCCTTTGCAGCAAACGTGCGACTCCTGCTTCCGCTGTTGTTGGTGTGGGGCGTTTCGATTGCCAGCCTCGCGCTACAGCGCGACGTGGGCATGGCTGGTTTGTTTTTGGGGATTTTTCTTGTGATGTTGTATGTAGCATCGCGGCGCCTTGATTTGGTTCTTCTTTCAGCGTTTATTTTTGTGGTTGGCGCCTGGCTCGTTGTGCAAAATTTTCCGTACGTGCACGCGCGCATCGCAATTTGGCAAGATCCGTGGAGCGATCCGCTGGGACGCGGTTATCAAGCAGAGCAGGCGTACTTTTCGCTAGCCGCTGGATCGTTGCTAGGGACCGGTTATCATTTGGGTCATCCTGGATTCATCCCCGATGCCGCAACCGATTATCCATTTGCAGCGATTGCAGAAGAATTCGGGTTGCTTGGTGGGCTTGCGGTTCTCTCGCTTTATGGTGCACTCGTCATTCGTGGCATGCGCATCGCGTTTATGGCAACCGATTCGTTCACTACGTTGCTGGCGGCTGGATTTGCGGCGACGCTCGGCATCCAGGTTGCGATCATAATCGGGGGTGTTATCGGTCTGTTTCCGCTGACAGGCATCACATTGCCATTTATTTCGTATGGCGGGTCAAGCGTCGTAGCGAACCTGGTAATGCTGAACTTAATCTGGCTTTTTAGCGTGCCCCGAGCCAGCGCTTCAACAGGCAGTATAAAGGAAGAGAGCGAAACGGCCGAAGCCTGAATAAAGCCTATCTGGGGGGTCCGAGCCGCTGATTCGCCGCGCATTCGTGCTTTTGTTCACGTTGGTGCTGATCGCTATAATGGCAAGCAACGCGAGCGCTGTGACGCGCTCGTCGCAAATCGGCTCGTTCCGCCTTGCCGAAGGCGCCATCTTGCAATATGTGCAGTCACAACAGCTGCCCAATGGACACATTCGCATTTTGCTTCAGTTCTCAGGTCCAGTGCAGGCGCGACCAGGGCCACCGGGTCAGGTTGCAAGTTACATGCTGCAGTTCCCAGGCGCGGCGCTTGCGCCAACCGTTCCGAATATAATCCCAGTTAACTTGCCACCCATTCAATCCGTGAGCGTCATCCAGCAAGGCAACGCTCTCGTCGTGACGGTGTCGATGACGACACCAGCCCAGCCGCGCGTAAGCAGCGCGCCCGGAAACTTAGTGATCGTTGATGTACCAGGTGCGGCGCCTTCGCAGGGCTATCAGCCGCAGCAATCGCAAAACGCGGCGCCGGGAGCAATGCAAACGGAGATCATTCGCCTGCGCTTTGCCGACGTTTCGGAAGTTGTTGGTATCCTGAGTGGAAATGCTAACGTAGCACCGGGCAACGCGTTCAATCCGCAACCGACCAACATGGCCAACACTCAAGGTTACGGAAACTTTGGCACGGGTCTCAACGGCGGCCAGAGCATCCAACCATTCCAGCAGTTTACGCAATACCAACAAAATGCACCGTCAGAGCAGCAGCCGCTCGGACAACGGGTCACGGATAACATCGCGATCGACCGGCGGCTTAACGCGATCATTCTGACCGGCACTCCCGATCAGATCGCGCAGGCAGCAACGCTCATTGCCAAGATTGACGTGCCGGTGCAAAGCGTGTTGCTTGATACGCAGGTGTTAGAGGTCAGCGATACAGGGGCGAAGGCACTAGGATTGGACTACGACCAGACGACGTCGAACCCCATCAGCCGAATCTTTAACACGCAGGCGCAGGTTCTCAATAACATACCTTCCAACGCGGTGGCTGGAGCGCTCGCGATTCAGAGCAACATCTGGGCATTGGTCACGAGTGGCAAGGCGCGAGTGCTAGCATCGCCAAAGATTTTGACGCAGGATGGGCTTTCTGCATCGATTCTGACCGGCGACTCGTTGCCGATTCGTGTAACGACGCCCGTCGGCGTGGGCGGTGTCGGCGCAGTTTCAAGCCAAGTTGAATACATCAATGTCGGCGTGAACCTCCAGATCTTGCCTCGAGTGACGGGTAACGGCGGCGTCGATGCCGATGTGTATTCGCAAGTTTCGTCGGTCACGGGATTTGATAGTGCAGGCGATCCGCAGATTTCGACGCGTCAAGCGCAAACCAAGGTCAATTTGATGGAAGGCCAGACGCTCGTCATCGGTGGGTTGCTGCAGCAGCAGGAGATCAAGAACATTCAAAAGATCCCGATTCTTGGAGATATTCCGATTCTCGGCTGGCTCTTCAGGTACTATACCGAGTCGAAGCAGAACACGAATCTAGTCATCACAGTGACGCCGCACGTCGTGCCAGCACCCGCGGTTCCCACAACTCCGGGAGGCGCCGCTCCGTTCTCCCCGCAGCAGCCATAGAATTTAGAAAGAGATAAAATGCGACGATATTTTGCCGCGCTGGCGGTTGCCTGTGCGTTTGCCATTTCGGGGTGCAACGATCATTCGCTGACGCTGGATCTTTCGCCCAATCCATTGGTCGTGGGTCTGGTTGATACTCAAGCGACGGTTCACGCGCACGCGGTTGCCAAAGGCTTTGGGAAAGTGCCGATCGGTTCGCTGCAGTTTGCCGTGTATAATGCGGCAGACTCAGAGCTTGCAAGTCAAACCGAAGCCGTCGATCAGAGCATTCCGGCCTCGCCGCTCGGTATCACGGTGGACAAAGACTTCACATTTCCCATCAACGGCGCAATTGTGGCCTTGAGCGGCATGAAGTACATTACGGTGCGAGTGCTTGGTCCCGGCGGCGATGTCATCGCGCAAAAACGGCTCGACATTGTCGTGCACGCCCTTAAGGGTTTGCCGATTCCCTCCGCCGTGCAACCCGAGCCGGCGCCGACGAAGAGATAGCAACGTAAGGGGGCAAGAACCGCTCCCGAAGCGAACGATCATTCCCGATGGCAAACTCGAGACGCCGCAGATCGTCGCAGCGTTCGGCTCGTGTTCGGTTGGGTGTCGTCGTCGCCGTCGTTGTCGTCGCTGCTCTGATTTTTGCAATCGCGATCATCAATCGACAAATTCAGGGGTATTTTACCGGCGGCGGCGTGCACCATCGGCGTGTTACAGCGCCCGCTTTGACATCCCCGAGCCCTTCGAGCCAAACAGCAAGCGCCTTGCCAAGTGCAGCACCGACGGGCGCGTCGCCGTTAGCGTCGGTTGCACCAGGACCTAAAGTTGCGATTATCATCGATGATTGCGGCTACTCTGAGGCGCGCTGCAAGCTTTTTTTGCAGTTGAACATCCCAATAACGCTTTCAATCTTACCCATGACACCGCATGGGCAGGCGATCGAAGCGGATGCTTTAGCAGCGGGTAAGTCCGTGATGTTGCATTTGCCGATGCAGCCGGAGTCGCCGGACGCGCATCCCGGTCCAGGAGCGATTACAACTGACATGTCGGATGCCGCAGTGCAAGCGCAAGTCAATTCCGATATCAGCTCGTTGTCGGACATACCTGGTGCGAACAATCATATGGGGAGTAAGGCGACGGGGGATCCGCGTGTCATGCGCGATGTCCTCGAAGTTTTCCAGCAGCGGCATATGTTTTTTATAGACTCGAAAACCAGCGAAGACTCGGTTGGTGAGTCGACTGCGCACGAGTTAGGCATCCCAACAGCTCAACGTGACATCTTTCTTGACAATCAAAAAGATCGTCCGTATATTTTGGGTCAACTCAAACAGGTGCAAGATGTGGCGCTCAAACGGGGAGTGGCGATCGCAATCGGGCACCCTAACGTCTCAACGGCCCAAGCGTTAGTTGAGGCGGTCCCGCAGATGGAAGCCGCCGGCATTACATTTGTGCCCGCAGCAACATTGGTCAAGTAGCAGAGCCGTTCGTTTTTCGTCCACATGATTGTCACAGTTTGACCGCATGAGCCGCGCACACTGCGCTGGTGCCGGCACTGCGCGTCACGCTTGCGAAGCTTTCGTATCCTCTTGATACGTCCGGACTCGAGCGCTGCAGCGGCGCAGAAACTGCACGGGCAATTACTACGATGCAGCAGCGATTGTTGCGACGCCGTGAGATGCTTGCAAAACGTTGCGCTAGCCGCCCGGCTGTCGAACGTCTCCTCGGCGGATTACGGAGACTGAGCAACCCCCAACTGGTTGGTTACCGTGTGGAGAAGAGTTTGGTACTGAGCGAGCCGTTCGGAGCGTTGCCTACCGTCGTTGCGAGCGCGCCCGCCGACCTAGCACACAAGTATGTCACGAGGATGCTAGGCAGAACGCCGCCCGCGATGCTTGTTGCAACGCTTGCCCAGTTTGGCAGTGCGGCACTCGCGCTGGTCGCAGGCAGCGACGTGCGAGTTATCATCGTGCCGGCTGGCCGCGCATTTTCCCAGTGCTCTCGTTCGTTGGCGTCCTTGGTTCCCGATATCGACCGGTGGCAGGCGCCACCAGCGGGCCTGTTTGTGTTGGAAGAGCGATTGCTGCTCGTGCGTAGCCACGCACTGCGGATGGCCGCGGCGCATGAGTTCGCGCACGCTCTGGACGCAGTACTTGCAACGCGTCCGCGCTCGTACTTTTCTTTTGAGACTCAGGGAGTACGCGAGGCGTTTGCGAGTGCAACAGGTTTTGTCAATGAGTATGCTGCCAGTGGTTTGGATGAATATTTTGCCGAGTGCGTACGCGCCTATGTCGAGGTCAACGACGATCGCTCAAGCTGGTTGCCGCTGACCCGCTTCGATCTTGCGGCAAAAGACGCGCGCATGTTCGCGCTTATTGAGCACCTATTTTCGGGTTTGTGATCGCTGCGTAGACAGTCTGGATGTTGCGGAGGTGCTCTTTGGTATTGGTTGCTGGATTGCGTACTGGTTGAGAGCGTAGACGCTGGCTGATCTGATCCAGCGAGTGGCCAAGTCGAATTTGCATGGTTACATCGTTTTCTAAGTTTTGCAGATACGTATAGTCTGAAGCAATCCGCGATTGGATCTCGTCGCGATCGGCTGTTGGGTTCCCGTGACCGGGTACCAAAACGGCGATGTCGAGTTTCATTAAGCGTTCGAGCGTTGAGCGGTAGGCACTAACGTCTTCAATGAAGGGGATCTCAATGTCGCTGAGCATGTCGGCTGCCCACAATATTTTTTCTGCGGTTTCATAGACAACGATCTGGTCCGCACAGTGCCCGGGCGCGCTGAAAAAGGTCAGCGTGCCCTCGCTGAACGGAAGGGCGAGATGGGATTCGATTTGGATGTTGACGGAAGGTGGAATGAAGGGTGTGGCGCGAGGCGCGCCGTGTTTTGCCAGACGTTCATCGACCAGTTGGGCGATCTCGGGTTCGCTAGCAAACGCGCGCGCCACCGATGCATGAGCGATGACCGGGACCCCTGCAAACCGCTCAGGCCCAAGAATATGATCCCAGTGGCTATGGGTTATGACAATCGCACGCAAGTTGGCGTCGGCACGAGCTACCGTTCGCGCGATCGCATCGATCTCGTCGGGGAAAATCCCAGGGTCGATAA
>JBPYDX010000064.1:0-12899 GCA_051986115.1 Candidatus Eremiobacteraceae bacterium | reverse complement strand
CAAGTCGCCGGTTACAGGTTGGTTTTCGAAAGATGTAGAGATGGCTGCGGCCGCATCCATGTTCGGTGCACCGGATCCACTGCGAATGGTTGCAAAACCGACTGCAGACCCGTCGGGCACTGGAATGCCCAGCGAGCGAAGCGTGGTGAGATCGATTCGCGGTACGATGGCGGCGATGTTCGCACTCGGCGTACCACCGCGTGCGATGGTTTGGACATTTCCGGCCGCCCACACGTCATTGCCGGCCGCGGCGAAGTTGGCTATCACATTTGTAGAGGGGCCAAATTGCGATAGCACTGCAGAGCCGCTGCGAATGGGAACGCCTCCTATCGATGCGTCTGCGCTGCGAGCCTGCGCGCTCAGTGCCCAACCTCTGCCGTTCAGGGCTGCAGAAAACGCGCCTTGCATGAAGCCTCGTGGATGCACCGATGCAAAAGCTGGCGCAAATGCCGAGAGATTGGCGGAGGCGTCTCCGCTTAGGAGCGCGGCATCAACCGCTAAGCGCGACGACAGTAACACGGTGCCTCTCGCGCTTGCGCGAAGAGTCGGGCCGCGTATGGTTGCTCTATTGATGCGAAGCATGCCGTTACGACCAGCCGCTTGCAGTGAGGCACTCCCGAGGGCGATTTGGTCGTAGACCAGCGGAGCCGCTTCCAAGTGAATCGCCACATCTGGGTGGTCGCCCGCGGGCAAGACCAAAGCGACGCCGTCAAGCGTTGTATCTAATGAAGGCAAGGCGAGGGAAAAACCGCCTGCATCGGCCAGAGTAGCGCGGCCTTCTCTGACGCGCAAAGCGGCCCGCGAGGCGATCAGTTCGCCGCCGATGAGTGCGGGTGCACCTTGGCGCGGGGCAATCGAAATACCGAGAAAAATATCCCCGGCACGCCCAGCGCGATACAAAAGCGGACCCAGCGCCAAACGCTGGCGATCGGCGCTGAAGAACGTTCGCAACTGGGCACCACTGCGGCCCTCCAACCTTGCGTATCCCGATCCAGAAAGATTGGCGACCGGACCCGAGACTGTTGCGAGCAAGCCCGCAGTCGCGCCGGCGTTAAGGTTGGCAACAAACGGGAGGTCGCTAGCGGGAGCGCTTGCCGCAAGCACTAGTGCAATCGGCGTCTCGTGTGACCCCAGATTGAAATCTCCGCTGGCCCAAGCCCGTGCGCGGTTGTACGCGAGGTCGACGGCCCGTACGATCATGTGACCGGAAGCAAAATAAAACGACCCGTCCACTACTGGCAACTTCGCGCCGGCATACGTTGCGTCACGCAATTGATATGCTCCAGATATGTGTACGTCGTTTAAGGGCCCGCTGACGCGGATTGCCAGAGCGAATGGCCCGTGCACCGGTTGCCCAGCAGAGAATGCAAACAGCGAGCGTTCTCGTTCCAAGCGGCCTGCTTGATCGACCGAAAATGCGACATGCGGCTGACCGATAACGTTGATCGCACCCCAAGCGTGCAGGGGCACAACACCGGCGATACCGCTTAGGCCATCAGTTGTGAGCAGGCCGTCTTGATACCGCAGACGACAGGTGATGTTTCTTACCGGCACGATCAATGGGAATAAATGTGCGCGCGCAATACGAATGGCTGCGTCTCCGCTGAGGTGCCACTTGCGCGGCGCACCTGGTGCCCAACCCACACTGTACGCCCGCATGTGCACTTCTGCGACACCGCCCTCTTGCACGAAACCAGGCGAGGGAACCATGGCGTCAATTACAGGCGCGAGCGGCACGGCCGGAACATCAATTGTAGCTCGACCGAAAGAAAGCGGTGTGTCCTCGAAAAATGTTGCGTTAAGCGGCGTATCGCCGCGTAAGCTACGAAGCGTCGAAACCAGCGTACCGCTAGTGCGTGCCTCCTGATCGATTGAAAAATCAATGGCTATGTCATCGATTGAAAAGCTGCGTCCGACTTCGACAACTGCCTGAGGATCATAGACCACTATTTTGCCGTCGGCAACCTTCATTACCAGACGCAGAGGAACGCTCGGCTTGTGGGCTGCGCCAGGTTGCGCAGGCGGCGGCTTTGTGGGAATGAGCGGGTCGTAGTTCCAGTGGCCGTCCTCGTGGTGGATCACATTGATGCGCGGTTCGTCGAGAACGATGCGCTCGAGGCCGAACTGGCGATCACTCCGCCCGAGAAAAACAGCCGGATCGAAGTCAATCACGATCCGTTTTGCAGTGAAGAATTGTTCACCGCGGTTGTCGACGACATCCAAATCGTTGATCGTGAGGCGGCGCGCTTGCAGGTCAAATTGGCCGCCGGCGAGATGGTAGCCGTAGTGCGACACGATGAAGCGCAACCCCAGTTGTACGAGCGCCGTGCGGCCCGCCGGAAGCGCGAGCAGCAGCACAAAAAACGCCACCAATGCGAGCGCGATGGCGCCACCCGCGATGAGAACTTTCCGACGCCTGGACATGTGCGGACTTTTATTCCCGCTCGCGGCAAGGAAAACCCAGGCCTAAAGGTTGCTAAAGGTCCCCTGACTAGATGTCGAGATTAACGACGTCGCGGGCGTTATCAGCGATAAATTGCTTGCGTGGTTCGACTTTCTCGCCCATCAGAATGGTAAACATTTCATCGGCTGCGACTGCATCGTCGAGTAACACCTTGCGCACCATCCGGCGCTCGGGATCCATCGTTGTCTCCCACAACTGCTCGGGATCCATTTCGCCAAGACCTTTGTATTGTTGTATCGTCGCGCCGTCGCCGGCTTCTGCGAGCGCCTTGTCGCGATCTTCCTCACGATAGCAGTAAATGGCTTTTTTTCCCTTGCGTACTTGGTAGAGCGGCGGTTGAGCGATAAACAGGTGACCTTCTTCAATGAGCTTCGGCATGTAGCGAAAGAAAAATGTTAACAAGAGCGTGCGGATGTGCGCACCGTCAACATCAGCATCCGTCATGATGTAGATGCGATGATAGCGAAGTTTTGAAATATCGAAATCCGACTGAAAGCCGGCTCCAAGCGCAGTGATGAGGGTGCGGATTTCTTCGTGCCCGACGATCTTGTCGAGTCGCGCTTTCTCGACGTTGAGTATCTTACCACGCAGCGGCAAGATTGCTTGAAAATGACGATCGCGGCCAAGCTTTGCGCTGCCACCCGCCGATTCGCCCTCGACCAAAAACACTTCGCTGCGCGCCGGATCGCGCTCCGAACAATCGGCGAGCTTACCCGGCAAAGAGCCGCCGTCAAGCGCATTCTTGCGGCGCGCCAAATCGCGTGCTTTGCGTGCTGCCTCTCGCGCACGAGCTGCATTTGCACACTTTTCGACTAGCTTGCGCGCGGGTCCGGGATTTTCTTCAAGGTAGTACGTCAGCGCTTCGGCCACGATTTCGTCAACAGCGCCGCGCGCTTCGGCACTCCCAAGTTTCGCCTTAGTCTGACCCTCGAATTCTGGGTTAGGAATTTTCACGGAGATGACGGCTGTCAACCCCTCACGGACGTCTTCACCTGAGAGGTTGGCCTCAGATTCTTTGAGGATGCCGGTCTTCTTTGCATAGTTGTTGAGGACGCGGGTCAACGCTGACCGGAATCCTGCGAGATGCGTGCCACCATCAACCGTGTGAATATTATTGGCGTACGCAAGCACGTTTTCAATGTAGCCTTCGTTGTACTGCAGGGCAACTTCGACGGCAATCTTGCCACGCTCGCCGGTTATATAGCGAACGTCGTGCAGTGGGCCTTTGTTCTTATTGAGATGCTCGACAAAACTTTTGATGCCGCCTTCATATTGAAAGGTCTGCGCTTTGTCGACGCGCTGATCGGAAAGCGTAATGCGCAAACCACGATTGAGGAATGCAAGCTCTCGCAGGCGTTGCTGGAGAATGTCGAACGAAAAATCCAGGGTCGAGAATATTTGAGGATCCGGCTTGAAATGTTGTAGCGTACCGGTTCCCTCAGCCGCCCCAGTGGTTCGCAACTTTGAGGTTGCCACACCGCGTGAGAATTTTTGTTCGTAGAGTTTGCCGTCGCGTTTGACCCGCGTAATCATCCACTCGGAGAGCGCGTTCGTAACGGAAATACCAACGCCATGGAGACCGCCAGAAACTTTGTAGCCGAGCTGGTCGAATTTGCCCCCGGCATGCAAAACGGTCATGACAACTTCAAGGGCGGGTTTGCCCTCCGACGGAATAACGTCAACCGGGATCCCTCGCCCATCGTCTTCAACCGACAACGATCCGTCTTTGTGAATCGTAACTTCGATATTTCTACAGTAACCGGCCAGCGCTTCGTCAACGGCGTTGTCCACTGCTTCGAAGGCAATTTGATGGAGGCCGCGTGTGCTGGTGTCACCGACGTACATGCCCGGGCGTTTACGTACGCCTTCGAGTCCTTTCAGAACCTTAATTTGGGCAGCGCTATAGTCGTCGTGCGATTTGCGGCTTGCGCCGGCGCGCGCTTCTTTAGCAGTTTGAGCCAATTGTTTTTGCTACTTTCTCCGTCGGCCGCGTACACGCCGAATGCACCTGCGTTTTACGTCCGAGCGCAATCGGGCCTATTAACGAGATTTCTCGCGGCGCGGCCGGACCGCCTCTAGTTTTGGCGTTGCAACGTTGTCAAAGAGCACAGCCGTCCAATGCGCTCCTAGTATGTCAGTAACGACCGCTCGTCCGATGTCGCGTTGCGCTAATCCCGATTGCAGCATCACAAAGCTCCAGGCCACAATACGGTCTTCAGCACTGGGTGATCCGCGGCGCAAACGGCGCTCTGCGGCTGTGAGCTCGAACTGCCACCGTGCGAGCAGCCGCTGGCGCGTACGTTCGTAAGCTGTCGCGCTGATGCCAGGCAGAGATTCGCTAAGTGCGCCGAGCGACAGCCACGGGGCCTGCATCAGAGCGCGCTCGATCTTTCCCTGCACTTTGCGGCGCAACATATCGACACAAGGCGCACAATGCTGCGCTTGCGAGGTGCTGGGAAGGAAACGTCTGCGGCAGACGCCACACACTCGCCACCCCGAGCGATCTCGCTCATTATCCAGCGCGCGCTGTTCGTTGGCAAGGCGTTGTATGGCACTGTGTAGATCCACGTCAGATGTATCCGGCATTTGGGCTTGCTTTTGCTGTTGAAGACCTATATTTGTGAGCTGACGGCCGACTCCGTGAGCTTTATGCCGCTCGGCATCGAGTAACAATTTGGTGCGACCGCTGGCAACTAAAAAACGCAGCTTGCGCAGCCCCCCTTGCGGGAATGCTTTTTGCAGGCTGGCTATGATATTCGGCGCGAGCAGACTCAGTTGATCACTCCAGGCGCTGCTTGCGGTTAACACCGTGAGCACGCCATTGTGAAATTTTGTCGGCCGGCTTCGACGCGCAACCTGTGCTCCGACTGCTTGATCCCAGGCGAGGGCAAACGCCGAAGACGCAAGGTCAGTCGTGGCTTGTCCGCCATCTTTGCGCGGTTTCCAAGCGCCGAGCAGATCGCGCAAACTGCGCGGCCCTCTCATCGCGCCGCGCCTGCAGAACTAACGTGCAGCTGACCACCGTGGATTTGGTAGATGCGGGCTGCGCTGTCTGCACCCTCAAGTACGTGCGTTGAGGTTACAAATGCTTGCTCGCAATCTTGAATGCTTGTCATAAAAGCCCGACTGCGTGATGCATCCAACTCTGATAACACGTCGTCCAACAAGAGCAAGGGTGGTTCGCCCGCAGCCGCCGCCAGGAGCGTATATTCTGCTGATTTGACCGCCAGCACCGCAGTGCGTTGCTGTCCTTGCGAACCAAAGCGTGCAAGCGGCTGCGAACCAAGTGAAAAAGTGATGTCATCTCGGTGTGGTCCAACCAGTGATGTCTTGCGAGCCTGTTCCGCTGCGCTGTGCGCGACAAGTGCGTGTTCGAGTGCTTGCAGCACCGCTCCGGGCGACGTATCGCCCCCTGGCAACGCCGGTGAAGGCGCGTACGCAATTTCCAGTTGCGCCTGTCCGCTGACCCAGCGAGCGTGCACTCGGGCAGCTTCAGCCCCTAGCTTCGCAATGTAGGCGCCGCGCGCGCACATGAGTTGCGATCCGACGTCGGCAAGCTGCGCATTGTAGGTAGCCAGCAGTTTTTGGTCGATCGCGCCGTGTGACTTCAACAATGCATTTTTTTGCATGACTACTTGTGTGTATCTGGCATGCTGGCGATAGTAATTTCGATTTGCTTGCGACAGCGCCGCATTGAGAAAGCGGCGCCGAATCGCAGGTGGCCCTGCAATCATTTGCAGATCGAACGGCATGAATGTAACCGCGGCAATGCCGCCGAGAAACTGCGCGTAAGGCACGTTACGCCCATTACGTATAAACCGTTTGCGCGCACCCTCGCCAACTCGGGTAATCATGCATGCCGCGCTTACTTCGCCCGCTTTGGTCCGCACGCGCGCTGCGACACGAGCAACCGGCATGCCGGTGCGAATGAGGTCGGCTTCGCGCGCGGCGCGGAATGACTTCCCCGTGGCGAGAAGCGAGAGCGCTTCGAGGAGATTCGATTTGCCCTGGGCGTTGGGCCCGACAAACATGCAAACGCCGCTCGGTGGTTCAAAGTGAAGAGCGGCGTAGTTTCGGAAGCTTGCCAGATCCAGGCTTACAACGCGCACTGCGCATTTACTGTCGCAGCGGCATAAGAATGTAGAGCTGACGCTCGGCGGCCTTTGCGTCCGTTGGGTGAATTGCGGCCGGGCTTAACGCACCCACAAATTCAAGCGTTACCGTTTCCGATTCGATGTGATTGAGGATCTCAACCAAGAACTTTGCATTGAATGCGATGGTCAACGGGTCGCCGCTGCGTTCAACGTCGATTTCTTCGTACGCATTGCCTGCGGTATCGGAACTGGCAGTAATGACAAGACTGGTGCCGTCCATCGCGAGTTTCACCATGCTGGCGCGGTCGCCCGCAACGACACCGGCACGGCGAAGGCTGGCTAACAACTGTGCCGTACTGGCGACAACTTTCTTGTCAAATTCCTTGGGAATGACTTGCTGATAGTTGGGATACTGGCCGTCAACCAGGCGTGCGCTGATCTTTGCATCGCCTGCAGCGAAAACAAGTTGATTGGCTTGTCCGCCGATAACCGTCGCTTCGATTTGCCCTTCGCTGCCCGTCCGCGTAACTTCACCAAATGCCCGCGCCGGCACGATGAGCTTCATCGGCGTTTTAATAGGCTCTGCTAATTCAAGGCGATAGCGTGCCAGCCGATAGCCGTCGGTGGCGACCATACTCGCCCCAGACCCTTCGAGTTCGATCAACGTGCCCATGAGTACGGCGCCACGCGCTTCTTCGCTGCTCGCCGCGAAGGTCACCGCGCTCGCTGCGTCGCGAAAGGTTTTTGCATCGACGCGGAACTGACCGCCGCTCGTACCTTCCGGCAGCGGCGGATATTCTTCCGCCGGCAAGGTAAAAAACTCGTAGTTGGAGCGCTCGCACTTGAGCGTAGCGCGACTTGCGGTACCCTGCATCTGCAGTTTCGCCGGCGGTAAGTTGGCCAAGTACCCTGAGAAAAGCCGTGCTGGTACCGTGCACGAGCCTTCTTCGGCTACATCTGCCGACAGTGCGCTCTCCAAAGTGAGCTCGAGATCGGTTGCGCGTACGCTCACGCGACCGCCGCGGGCGCTCACAAGGACGTTGTTGAGGATTGGCACAGTTGTGTGCGCGTTGACCACCTTGCTGGCGGTGGTTACGGCGCTTGCGATGTCGCGTGCGTTGCAAGTAAATTTCATCCAGGCCTCTTTTTTGTTGTCCACAACGCGGTCATGTCACTCTCTCGTTCTTATAGATAGATTAGATATTGGTCGTCTTTGTAATAGTGCGGTGCATGACGTGGACGACGCCAAAAACGCTGTGCGAATGCACCTTGCCGACTTGCGCGCCATGTGGACTAAGGCTCAGGCTTATCCACTGTCGCCACATTGCGTGAGCATACAGCACCGATAGCCTTTTTTCATCCACGGTCATCCGCAGGCAATGCACTACATTGCCCACGCCGCTATGCGTCGTCAACCTTCTTGTGAAATGGTCGAAAGCACGGAGCGCACCTTGCTACGGAACTCGGGGTCGCGCTCCATTTGATTCTTGACCTTGTCGCGAGCGTACATAACCGTGGTGTGGTCCTTTTTGCCAAACTCGCGAGCGATCTGGGGCAGCGATGCGTTCGTGAGATCGCACGCAAGGTACATCGCGATTTGCCTGGGCACCGTCAAGCGCTGGTCGCGGCGCTGTCCCTCAAGCTCTTTTTGACTGATGCCATGAAATCGCGCCACCTTCTCCTTAATGAGGGATATCGTAACTTTGCGCAGCGGCATCTCGTTGATCTCGTTGCGCAGAACCTCGGCTGCAAGCTCAACCGTCAACGCCTGTTTGTAGAGCGATGCATAGGCGGTAAGCTTAATGAGCGCACCCTCGAGCTGGCGTATGTTCGACGGAATGATCTTTGCAATATACGACGTGACCTCGTGCGGCACGTCGATGCCATCGCTTTCAGCCTTCTTGCGCAAAATTGCTTCGCGCGTTTCAAGATCGGGCGACTGTATGTCGGTTAACAGTCCCCATTCAAAACGCGATCGCAATCGGTTCTCAAGCGTTTGGATATCTTTTGGTGGCCGATCGCTCGAAATCACAAGTTGCTTGGTGGCCTCGTGCAGCGTATTGAACGTGTGGAAGAACTCTTCTTGTGTCTGCTCTTTGCCTTCCAAGAACTGAATGTCGTCAATGAGCAAGACGTCGACCGTTCGATAACGGTTGCGAAACTCGACCGTTTGGTTGTTCTTAATGGCGGTGATGAATTCGTTCGTAAACGTCTCTGAGGAGACGTACACGACGCGCGCCCGAGGATCGCTTAGGCAAACGCGATGGCCGATGGCGTGCATGAGGTGGGTTTTGCCTAGACCGACTGCACCGTAGATGAAAAGAGGATTGTAGGCGCGCGCCGGTGCTTCGGCCACGGCTTGTGCGGCGGCGTGGGCAAACCGGTTGGTGGCGCCGACGACGAATTGCTCAAAGGTGTATCGCTCGTTGAGCCCCGTGTGCCGAAAGTCATCCGGTGCCGCAATGGTGGGGCGTGCCGGCAGTGCCGATTCACCCAGCGGCGCCGGAAGCAACCGATCTGCACCTGGGACCGCGCTTTCTTCTTGGGCTGGCGCGGATTCATCAACGACAAAGCGCACCGAAATGGGCGACCCAATGATCTCGGCGAGGGTGGCCACAATCGTGCTTTTTAAACGGTTTTCCGCCCAGTCTTTGGCAAAGGCGTTCTGAACTGTTAGGGTCACCTCGTCGGTTGAGAGACGCTCAACGCGCATCGGGCGGATCCACATCTCGAAGATGGGTTTTGTGAACCGGCTTTCAAGTTCGCCGAGGCAACTTTGCCAGAGATATTCTTCGTTGGTCGGCGGCGCGGTAACAGTGTCCATGAACGATTCCTTTTCTTCTAAAAAATTCTCGGCGCAGAAATATTTTTCACACCGTGAGTGAGACGGATGCTAGGATAGGGCGTCGCGCGTTGGCGGCGGAAAACGCTTATTCCTTCAGGGTTTGACAACTTTCTTTATACACATATACACAGCTTCCACGTGGTCTCTGTGGATTGTCCAAGCGCAAGTGAGCGCGTAGGCCCGCAGCATCATGATTTGTAGGTCGGTGCGCGGTTCGCTTCCGTGCTAGTGGACGCTCGTATGATGGTCATGTGAAAAATGGAACAAGCGCGCTCCAAAAGCGCACACATTCACGCTTTGTAGCGCGACGACAGCCAACCGTTGAGCCTATACACAGCCTTATCCACAGGTGTGAATAATCGATTTTCACCCCTATGAAAAAGCCTTCAACGCTTTATGCTATAAGGGTTTGAGGCCAAAAAATTAATCCCCAATCGTACCCTTTCATACACCGCTTGTCCACCGGCCAAAACTGTCTCCCAACGCAATTCGATTGTATGTTCGCTTGATCTCTTAGCGAGCGATAGGGAGTCCTAGTTTTGGGGCAGGTCGGGCCTGCTTAACTCGCTCTGTGTGCGCAAACACCGATGAAATCGTGAAATGGTTGACGAGCGCGCAGGTTGTGCTTATAATGGGCAGTTGTCTTTGCGCCCGGTGTCGTTCGGCCGCATTTTTTCTGTAAGGAGTTATAGCGTGAAACGCACATATCAGCCGCACAATCGCAGGCGCAAACGCAATCATGGTTTTAAAGCGCGTATGGCGTCCAAGGGCGGTCGGCGGGTTCTCGCGGCGCGACGGCGCAAAGGACGAAAGCGGCTCACTCCCGACTAGCATGAGCGCATGCGCGCGTATGTGAGCTTGCGCGGTCGGCGCGATTTTGCTCTCGTACTTCGGCGCGGGCGACCGATCGCAACGAAAGATCTCACTGTTTTCGTTTTTTTGCCCCCGCATGAAAAGGCGCGCGCGTTCAAACAAGCGCGCGTTGGTATCGTTATAACGAAAAAAGTTGGTAATGCTGTGCAACGCAATCGCTTGCGCCGCCAATGCAAGGCTATCTTAGATCAAACGCCGCTCGGCCAAACGCGTTCATGGTATGTCGTGCAGATGAAGTCCAAGGCCGCGGCGCTCGAATATCAGGACTTTCGCGCACAGCTCGTGGGAGCGCTCTCCAGCAATCTGCAAGCGGCGGGCGCCAAGCGCACTGGTCGCGAAGTAAAGAACCAGTGAACCTGTTTGTCGCCAGTATCCGGCTCTATCAGGCAACGCTCTCAAAATTGCTGCCCCCGGCGTGTCGTTTTTACCCGAGCTGCTCAGAATATGCGGCGCAGGCAATTGAACGTTACGGCGCTTGGCGCGGCTTGCGGCTTGCCTGCCTGCGACTTTTACGCTGCGGGCCGTGGCATCCCGGAGGCTTCGACCCTGTACCGTAAGGAACCAGCAGTTATCAACGCATCGCACGAACCCATTCGCGCGCGAAAGGAACGCCCCTAAATTTGTTTTCCGTCCTGAGCCTCGCGGCTGTCGCGCTGCACAGCCACAGCCCGCTCGTCATCGCCTTCGTCAACCCATGGTCGCAGCTCGTCAACAGCCTGGGCGCCTTGGCTTCCTTTGCATTGGATTCGTTGTATCGGCTGACGCACAACTATGGCTGGACGATGATGCTGCTGGCGTTGTGTGTGTCATTGCTGCTGTTACCGCTGTCGTTGCAGGCGCTCAAATCGATGCAAGAGCAACAAGCGCTTGCCCCTTACATCAAACGCATTCAGAACAAGTACAAGAACGACCGGCAAAAGCAAAGCGAAGAGATGATGAAGCTCTATCGCGAGCACGGAGTCAACATGTTCGGTGGCTGTCTGCCGATGCTGGCGCAGTACCCTTTTTTGGCTGGCGTATGGATTGCTATTAACCAGCATAGCGCAGCATTTAAAACAGCGAACTGGCTGTGGATTGGGTCGGCGCTTTCGCATAGTTACCCGGCCATCCTCGCTACGAGTTTGTTCCAGCCAGATCGTATCTTGCTCGTAGTGTATCTGATCTCGATGTACTTTTCGTTCCGATTGACGCCGACGGTCTCAATGGATCCACAGCAACAGCAGATGATGAAAATGCAATCGCTGCTTATGCCGATTGTGTTTTATTTTATCTTTGCCAAATTCTCGTCGGCTTTTATCCTCTACTGGATCAGCTTTAACGTGTTGAGCATGCTTGAGCGCGTCTACGTGATGAAGCTGCCATCACGCATTCCCAAGCCAGCCGAAGATACTGCCGCCACGCTTGCCGGTTACCCACGCGATTGTCCGCACTGCAAGCAATTGCTGACGGTCGTCAAGGGCAGCAAGTGCGAAAACTGCGGCGCAAAGGTGCGCAAACTTAGACCATCAGATAACGGCGCCCGCAAACTTGCGGGAGCGGTTGCCGTTGCTGATGAGGCTGGGGGGAAGACCAACGGCAAAAGTGCGAAGGGAAATTCATGAACGGATACGGTGATCGTAGCTCGGGCTATAGCAGGCCGCATCGCCGGCGCTCCTCCGGCCCGCGCCGCAGTGCCACGGGCGAGCGAGGTTCGCGCGAGGCCCCGCGCCGCAAACAGTCATGCCCACCGGAGTTGCGGGATGCGTTTGTCGAAGCACGCGACTTCTTAGCAGGGTTGATCGCGGCGCTCGGACTGCCGGCACGTCTTTCGTTCGGGGGCGTTGATCCGGCTCGCGATGGTCGGCAGATTACGATTGACGTGCACGCTTTATCCGATGCTGGCAACGGCAATTACAACCGTCGTGACAACGAGCGCGAGGACGACGGCCTTGCAATTTTGATTGGCAAACATGGTGCAACGCTTGATGCCTTGTCGGCCGTCACCAACGCAGCCATGCATCGCGGTGACACACGTGATCTCTTTTTTGCGGTCGATGTTGAAGGCTACCGTCAGCGGCGTATCGCGACGTTGCGCTCGATTGCGCAGCGCTGCGCGACGCGCGTGCTCAATGAGGGCGTTGCCGTTGAGCTCGAGCCGATGCCTCCTTCAGAGCGGCGCATCATTCATGTAACGCTGGCCTCGCACCGAGACATCGCTACCGAAAGCACCGGTGCGGGAAGTCAGCGGCGAGTCGTGATCATGCCGCGCGGCGCTGCTTTACCGCGTGTCGATGAGGACGAAGAAGAGGAGCAGTTCGACTAGGCCTGCCCAAGGCGGCTCGCGATGAGCGACGTCGACACTATCGTTGCGCTCGCAACACCTGCCGGTGTTTCAGCGGTTGCGATCATCCGACTTTCTGGTTCACAAGCCTTTGCCATCGCGCAGGCTTGTTTTCGTCCGCGCCGCCAGTCCGAGCGGGTTCGTGCATCGGTGCTTGAACGTGGTACGGTTAGCGATGCAAACAGCGGCGAGGAAATCGATGACGCGCTCGTAGCACATTTTCAGGCGCCCAAATCATATACGGGCGAGGACGTAGTCGAATTTCATCTCCACGGCGGCACGGGCGTTATCAGCGCATGCTTG
>JBPYDX010000063.1:0-10078 GCA_051986115.1 Candidatus Eremiobacteraceae bacterium | reverse complement strand
CCAAGTTCGTCGAATCACACGTTTATTGTTCTGGGCTGCAAGCTTGGTTCTTGCGAGGGGCCCTGAGATTTAGCTGGGAAAACTGCGCCGCTCAAAGCTGCGCCGGATAGAAAAGCCGGAAAATCTTACGTTTGAGATCGTCTTCAGCAAAACCGTCTGTGTTGGCGAGCATCACGATGTCAAACCCGTCGTCCGGGAAAGTGGCGTTTTCCCCGGCGAAACCGGTCCACTCGCCTTCGTGCACGACCTCACGGTGGCCGTTGACGCGATCGAGACCAAGCCCGAAGCCGTACCCATATGGCCAGTCCGTGCGATGCGGTGACGAGGTCACCATCAACTTGAAAGTTTGCATGCTGACGACTCGACCGGTATCGAGGGCTACATCCCACTTCACGAGATCGAGTACCGTTGTGTTGACGCCACCATCGGGATAGTCGAGGATTGCGACGCTGTCTGCGTGAGGATTCACCGCGACCGTCTTACCTTTGACAACGGTGTACCCAGTCGCCCCGTTTGGCATATCAAGTGGTGTCGTGCCGATCGACGTCGACTTAAGACCGAGCGGCTTAATGATGCGCGTCGTTAAAAACGTGTCGAACGGCATCCCGCTCACTTTACTGACGAGCACGCCCGCCACGATGTAGTTGCTGTTGCTGTATTGATATTTGCTGCCGGGCGGAAACTGGAGTTTTGTTTTCTCAAGCGCGGCGACAATCTTTGGAATTGTGAGGCTGTTGTTGTCTACGATCTCCAAATAGTCGGGGACTCCCGACGTGTGGTTGAGCAGCTCGCGAATTGTGACTTCCTTGGACCAAGGAAATTGCGGTAGATATTTGGCCAGCTTGTCGTCAACGTTGAGCTTGCCGTCCTGTTGAAGCAACATGACGCAGGTGGCGGTGAATTGTTTGGTGATCGAGCCAATGTTGTAGATCGTTTCAGGGGTTGCGGCCAGACGTTTGGCGAGATTGCGGTAGCCGTACCCTTGCGTATAAATGATGTTGCCGTCTTTAGCAATCGCGAGCGAGAAACCGGCGAGATGTTGCTTTGCCCGCTCGGCTTGCGCCAGCGCGTCGATCTGTTGGCGCAGCTGAGGGGTGAACGGTTGAGGCGTTGGCATCGGCATCGCAGCCGCGCTGACGGCAAAGCTCAATGCCGCAAGAACGAACCAATAGAAAATCTTGGCGGCTCGCAGCATAGCCCGCTATTGGCAAAGGACTTTCGCAAATCTTGCAGTGCTAGTTGGATCGCCCGTTCATCGGCTGGACAGCCGGTATTTGCACGTTGTCCTCGGGTATTGGGTGGTTAAGGCTGTGCGAGAGCATGTCGTGCCAAGCGCGAGCATACGTCGCAGCGTACGTGCCGATTGGGTGCTTCCCATTTGGATCTTCATAATAATGTGTCTCGATGCCACTTGCGACCAGCAAGTTCTCGTTGGTCTTCATATAGCCCGGAGGAACGATTGGATCTTGCGAACCGACCACGAGATAAATCGGCACGTGTTGCAGCGCCTTCAACGCTGTGTCTTGCGTCTCGGTTGTCATGCCGCCTGACGTTGCCATGATGGCGGCCCAATAATCGGGGTGCTTCGGCCCCACAATAAAAACGCCGTACCCGCCCATCGAGTGGCCGGCTAGATAGATTCGTCGAGGATCGACATTGAACGCGCGCTTGGCCTGCGTGAGCGCTGCGTAAACATCGACCGATGCGGGGTCAACGTACTGGCTGTCACCGCGCGCGTAGGGCGCGATGATGATGGTGCCGGTCGAATCGGCCGCCTCGCGCACCCACGGCAGCGCAATGACGTCTGCTTCCGAACACGTTCGCCCGTGGAGAAAGACGACCAGCGACGCTGGTTTGCGAGGATCGTACGATGGCGGCACGTAGACACCGAGCGGCTGCATCGTACCATCGACCGGCGATTTTATGGCAGTATCGTCAGCCCCTCTGATCGCGGCCAGGGGATGATACGCACCGCTTGCGAGTTGCTGGACAATCGTTGCATCCAGTTTCGCCAACACGGTATTATAGTTGAGAAAATCTGCATCGCTCATCCACGCCGGTTTTGAGGAAAGCTCGATGGAAGGCGCATCGATGTCAATGCGCTCTTCAAGCGAAACGCCGAGACCGGATCGCTCGTTGATCTGCTTGAAATTTGCAACGATTGTATCGTGAGCAGCCTGCATCTGCCGGCGAATTGGGGCAACCGGATCGGGAGCCGCGGGCGCAGGAGCGGCAGCGATAACAGCAGCTGCAATGAGAACAATCATGAACGTTGCCCGCAGCGCCAGCGGGGCTGGCTAAGCGTAGGCCTTTTGTAATTCGACCAGACGCGGATCGATTTGCTCGATGGGAAGTGACGTAATTGTGCCATGACCTTGGCTTAAGGTGAGTTCATCGAGCGTCGGACGCACTTCGCGATAGAAAATGCCGAGCGGTATTTTGCCCGGTTGCACGAGCGCGGAGAAGGCTTGCGTCCGGTCGTGCACATCGTAGCCCGGCGTCTCATCAATGTGGTACACGTTCTCTTTGAACCACTTATAGGTATTTATTTTGTTAAAGGTCACGCACGGCGACATGACTTCAACCACTGCAAAACCGGGGTGACGCACAGCCTCTTTAATCATTTCGGTCATCTGCTTGGGCTCCGACGAGAAGCCTCTCGCGATGAACGTGCCGCCGGCGGCAAGGGCAATGGCAAGGCCATTGATGGGCGCGTCCGGATTGCCTTGCGGATGCGTTCCATCCTTATATCCCAGCATGCTCGTCGGTGAGGATTGACCCTTGGTGAGACCATACGTCTGATTATCCATGACGATGTAGGTCATGTCGGGGTTACGCCGCACAGCGTGTAAAAAGTGACCAGCGCCGATCGCATAGCCGTCGCCGTCACCGCCGGCTACTATCACAGTTAAGTCGCGGTTGACCAGCTTGACGGCGGTTGCCGTTGGAAGCGCGCGCCCGTGCACCCCATGGAATGCATATGAGTGCAGATAGCCGGAAATTTTTCCCGAGCAGCCGATGCCGGAGATAAAAGCAACGTTCTTGGGCTCGAGCGCCAAATCGGCGCACGCTTGTTTAAGGGCAGCGAGAACGCCAAAGTCGCCGCAGCCAGCACACCACCACGATGGGGTGGCGGTTGCAAAATCTTTTGGGCTCAAAACAGATGCCATTATCTATCCTTATTTCGCGACAGAGCGGGCTTGAAGCTTGGTTGAGACGGCAGCTGACTCGCTGGCTTTGAGCTTGCTTTTGACCGCGTCGATGATCTCGATCGGGCGGAACGGGCGACCGTTGTACTTGCGGATGGAGTGCATGTGCGGCCGCGGGCCGGTCGCATACCGTATAAGGCGCTCGAGCTGACCCGTAAGGTTATTTTCGACAACGAAGACGTGCGAAGCTGTTTCGATGAACGAACACACTTCTTCTTCGGGAAACGGCCACAACGTACGCAACTGCAAAAAGCGCGTGGCGATGCCATCGGCAGCCAAACGGTCCTGCGTTTCCGAAATTGGCCCGCGCGTCGATCCGAAGCCCACAAATGCGACGGCAGCTTTGGGGTCGCCAAGCAGATTGGGCGAAGGAAGATCCGGACGCATCGCCTCGAGTTTGTGCATGCGTTTTTCCATCATGAGCTGACGATTGGTCGCGTCTTCTGTGATGACGCCGGCATCATTGTGCTCCGAGCCGGGCGCCAGATGCATGCCGCCGGCTACGCCAGGGATAACGCGTGGCGAGACGCCGTCTTCGCTGAACGCAAAACGCTTGTACTCGCCAAACGTGACGCCGCCGTTACGCACGAGCTTGCCGCGATCGACGCTTACCGCGCCGAGCTCTAATTGCGGAATCGTTTCTTTGCTTTGACATAGCGACTGCTCGGTGAGGACGAAGGCGGGCAGTTGATATTTTTCGGCAAGGTTAAAGGCGGCAACCGTCAGGTAAAACGACTCCTCGACCGTTCCCGGCGCCAACACTACTTTGGGGATCTCGCCGTGACCAGAAAAGATGATGTGGTTGAGATTGCTCTGCTCGGTCTTGGTGGGCATGCCCGTTGACGGACCGGCTCGCGCACACTCGATGACGACGATTGGTGTTTCCACCACGCCCGCAAGACCGATGCCCTCGGTCATGAGCGCCTGTCCTGGACCGGAGGTTGCGGTCATTGCGCGCGCGCCTGCATACGCTGCGCCGATGGTCATGTTGATCGCCGCAAGCTCGTCTTCTGCTTGCACGACAATGCCGCCGTATTTTGGCGCGTACTTAGCCATCCACTCAAGGACGTCGGTTGCCGGCGTGATCGGATACCCAGCCATAAAGCGACAGCCCGCGACAAGCGCTCCGTAACCGATCGCATCGTTGCCCATCATCAATAGGCGGTCGCCATCCGGTCTTGCTTTGAGGTCGTAACCGCTTGGATGCGTGCAATGCTCTTTTACGTATTGCTCGCCCGCTTCGATAGCAGCGACGTTTTGGGCGACGACTTTTTCGCCCTTGCGTTCGTATTGTTTGGTGACCAGGGCACGCACGATCGTCGGATCCATGTTCACCAGCGCACCGAGCACTCCCATCGAGATCGTGTTGCGCACGAGCTCAAGGCCTAGTTGCTCCTTGGCGATTTTGGCGAGCGGCACTTCATAGTAATGGACGTCATCGCGGCGAACCGCATCGGTTAGCTTTTCAGTCGAGTTGTCGAAAATAACGAACCCGCCGGGCCGCACCTCGGCGATGTGTTTCTCAACGCACTCAAGGTCGAAGGCTACGATAGCGTCGACGAAATCTGCCATGCCCCAGTGGCGATGTTCGCTTGCCCGAATGACGTAATTCGTGTGGCCGCCTCGAATGCGCGACGGGAAGTCCTTAAATGTGTAGACTTCCAAGCCCATGCGCTTGAAGGCGCTCGCGATGAGGTCGCCCGTCGTGAGGCTGCCGTCGCCGGCCTGGCCGCCGAACAGCACTTCAATGTTGTTGGTGATCACTGAATCAAGTATCGGCCTTTTGGTGCAAAATGCTTCTCTTCGGAAGCTGCGGATAGTACATTTGGCCATTGCCTTTGCAGCGACCTATGCTCAAATAGACCACTGCCACACATTCCAATAGGCCGAGAGCGTCTTTCCCGGGCGGTAGCCGCGCAAGTCCGAATTGACGAGATCCTCCTGCCGTACGAACCACAGCACGTAAAACGGCAGCCCCGTTTGGACTTCATCTTCAATTCGTGCATAGGCTTGCTTGCGTGCAGATTGATCGAACGATCCGCGAGCAGTCACTTCTGCTCGGTCGATCGCCGGATCGCAGAAATGATAGACATTCCAGCCGCTAGGCGGCGCCATACGGCAACCATACAGCTGCGCGTTGTCTGGATCGACTGTTTCAGTCCAGCCTTCGAACCCAACATCAAACTTGCCTGACTGCTCGACGCCGCTTCCCAACGCGTATAAAACACTGCTTGTGAAATTGCGGATGCGAACATCGACCCCAAGCTCGCGCCATTGCTGCTGCAGGACAGTCTCAGAGCGCACCGTCGTAGCATCATCAACTTGGCCCACGAGCGAAAGTTGCAGCGGTTGGCCGTTTTTGTAGCGCAGACCATCGGGCGCTGGACGCCAGCCCGCGGCATCGAGCAACGCGTCCGCACGCTTTGGATCGTAGGGATATCGTTTTGCTGCTGGATTGTAGCTCCAACGCCATGGAGGCTGATCACCGTCCGCTTGGATGTACTCGCCGTGCGCGGCCAGTGCAATGAGCGCTGGAACATTGGTGCCGTATGCGAGCGCTTGACGAACCCGGATGTCTGAGAGCGGCGGACGACCGGCATTGAAACCCAAGTCCGTATACCGCGAGAACGGATAGCGATAGACTTGCGTCCCTGCGATGTCGCTCAGCTGCGGCGCCTGTTCGGCCGGCACATCGTGGAAAAAATCCAACTCGTGCGTGCGCATTTGCGTGAGCAGCGTGGTCGCGTCAACCACAAAATGGTAATCGATCTCTTTTAGCTTCGGAGCACCCCGCCAATAATTCGGGTTAGCCACAAAGCGAATGAAGACGCCTGGTTCATTTTCTGCGACGCGAAATGGTCCGGTACCGATTGGAAGACGATTGTAATCAACGTGGTTTAGACTTGCAAACGAGCCGAGCAGATGCTGCGGCACCATGCAATAGTCGGTAAAAAAGACCTGCACAAAACCAGCTTGAGATCGCTTGAGGTGGACTACCACCGTCTGTGGGTCTGGCGCCTCGATGCTTTGCACGGTGTCGTAAAAATCTTGGGATTGCACGACGTTGTTTGGATTGACGACTTGGCGCCACGAGAAGGCAACGTCGGCCGATGTGAACGGAGCGCCATCTTGCCAGCGCACGCCTGGTCGCAGGTGATAAACGATGGTCTTTCCATCGGGGCTGATCCCTTGGTTGCGCAGCGTTGGTTCGGTGAGCGCCAGTTCCGGTTGCAATGCTTCGTTGTCGTCAACCAGAAAAAGCCGTGCACACCATAAACTGGCAAGCTCCGTGTCGACGGTCAGCGTGCCCAGCATACGGTTGAGGTTATCGGGAATACGCGTGTCACCAATGCGCAGAACGCCGTGATGGGTCCACGCGTTGCCCGCGCCGGAGCCGGTTTGGGTTGAAATTCGGGTGCAGCTTGTCGCAAGCGCGACGCTAAGGCAAAGCCAAACGGTAATGAGACGACGATACGCGAGCAAACCTCGCGGCTTCACCGCGCGTGAACGGTCATTCGCTTCCATTCGGGGTGCAACGATGTTAACGTGGCGTCCGCGAAGCCGCAGGTGTTGAGCATGCCGATGAGCGCGGCCGGATTTGGACCGAACCAATTCGTGGGATCGCGGCCGAGTTCTCGGTTAGGATAAAAACCGAGCGCTGGCACGTCGAGGTCCAACATGTCGCAGTGTGTTTCAACGATCGCAAGCCCGCCTGGCGCAGTGACGTCTCTAACTTTTTCTAGCGCGAGCATTGGATGGCGCATGTGGTAGAGTACGCCGAAAAAGAAGACGACATCGAATTGACCCACTCGGTCGCGGCTCAGTTCCATAACGTCGATGGTCATATCTTCAACGCCCAAATCGAGCACGTCGCGCGCCGTTTCAAAAGCGCTACGGTTACCCCAACCACCACCGCCCCACGAAAAAGAGTCGGTGGCCAAAACACGTGCCGCACCGCGCCGCTTGGCTTCAAAGCTCCAGGCACCATCCCAGCAGCCAATGTCGAGTACGGTTTTGCCCGTCAAATCGTTTGGCACGCAAAATCGCGAGCCATGTAATCCGGTCACTGGGTCATACATTCCCGGCGTGACGACGCCGTTACCCAAGTCTATCGTGTGAAACCAACGGTAGCTATTGACACGCGCAATCAGCTGGTCTTTATCCATCGTCTGCATCGTGGAGGGCGTTTTTGGACGCGGGACGTAGAGCCCTTTAATGAGCGAGACGGATCGGCTCTCCGACTTCGACACGTTGGCAGACGACTATGCCAAATACCGCACATCGTACGATGAGAATCTGTTCGACGCGATCCTAGCCTATGCAAGGATACGGCCGCAAGGCCGGATCTTAGATTTAGCGTGCGGCACGGGGCTTGGAATGCAGTCCTACGTGAAGCGCGGTTTTTTTGTGACTGGCCTCGACATCGCGCCCGTTATGATGGAACAGGCCCGCGAGCAATTCGCCGACGACATCAACGTTGAGTTTTGCACTGGACGAGCGGAAGCGCTTCCGTTCCCCAGCGCTTCTTTCGATCTTATTTCCTGCGCGCAGGCTTTCCATTGGTTCGAGCCCCACGCCGTCTTTGCACAGAGCACCAGGGTATTGCGTCCAGGTGGAGCATTAGCCGCCTTCTGGAAGCACGCCGCCCGCGACGACCCGTTTACGCTTGCGACCGAGGAGATCATCCGCGATTGGCTTGGCGAGGAAGCGGCGATACGATCGCGCGATCATGCAGACGAGCACGAGCAAGGTTGGGATATTTTCTGGCAATATGCGGCACCACTAGGTGAGCCGGCGCGTGGTCGCGCTCTAATCGATGGTGAAAAGAAAGTACTTACGTTTACGCTTGAGCGAACGCCCGAGCAGTTCGTGGGATACCAGCGCTCGCGCGAAAAAATCCGCAAAGTCTTAGGTGCGCGTCGCGAAGAATTTTTGGACGAGCTCGATCGGCGTTTACGAGCGCGTTGGCCCGCAAACACCCCTGTTCCGCAGCGCCAAATTCAGTACGTCTTCCTTGCTCGCAAGCCGGCGTAGCAAGGTCACTTCAAGTAGGCGTTTATCGTTTCGTCTGGCCCAGCTGGTTCAAACCGGCCGCCTAAATACTTCGCGAGAAATGCTTCGGTCGCGGCGTTAAAACGGCGATTGTTCGCCGGTTTGGCAAAGCCATGGCCTTCGTCGGGAAAGACAATATACTCGACTGCGTGGCTGTTTTTGCGCAATGCCGCTACGATCTGATTGCTTTCGTTCATATTGACGCGCGGGTCGTTTGCGCCTTGGCCGATGAGCAGTGGGGCAGTAATTTGATTGGCCTTAAACAGCGGCGACTGCGACGCGAGGAAAGCAGACGATGAGCCCATGCGACGATTAAAAACCGCACGTTGGGATTTCCAATACGGGGGTATCGATGCAAGCAGCGTGTTGAGGTTAGATGGACCAACGATGTCGACGCCCGCCGCAAACGCGTCGGGGGTGAATGCGAGCGCCGTCAACACCGCATAGCCGCCATAACTGCCACCCATGATCGCAATTTTCTTTGGATCTGCGTAGCCTTGTGCGACGGCCCAATTTTTGGCGTCAATAAGATCCGTCGCCATCGTACCGGCCCATTGCCGGTCGCCGGCGTTGAGAAATGACTTACCGTAGCCGGTCGAGCCGCGGAAATTAACTTGCAAAACTGCGTACCCGCGGTTTGCGAGCCACTGCACTTCGCCGTTGTAACCCCACGTGTCGCGCGCCCATGGGCCGCCGTGCACGAAGAGCACCATGGGAAGGTTTTTTGGCTCAACGCCAACCGGCAACGTCAAGTAACCATGAATCGTCAACCCGTCGCGAGCTTTGTAAGTGATGGGTTGCATTGGCGCCAGTTTATAATCGGCAAGCTCTGGCCGCGTGACGAAGAGAAACTTTCCTTTCTTTGTCGTTCGATCGAAGAGATAAAAGCTGACCGGGCCGTCATCGACAAGATAGGCAACCGTTAGGTAGCGCCCGTCACTGGATTGGCCGGTGAACGAAAAGTCACCCGGATGGATGGCCTTAAGCGCCGTAAAGTCATCAGCAAAAGATGGGTCGAGTACTTCCCACTCGCTACGATCGCGCTGCACGTTAACCGCGACAACCTTACGAGACGGCTCATCGATGAGGACGGACCCAACGTCATACGTGGGATCGCCAAAGACAACCGCCGATCGGCCGGTGTGAATAGTGTAGCGCAGCAGCTGGGCTGCGTTTGCGTTGGCCGATGTTGCAACATATATGGAAAGATCATCCGCCGAAAAGGCCTCCGGGATAGGTAAGCCATCATCGGGGCTATACGTAGCTAGAATGTGCCATGAGCTGGACGGCGTGTCGCGCACGATGACGGTGCTGCTGCCGTCGGCATTATAGACAAGGCCGGCGCGCACTTGCATGTGATTGTCGGCTACCCAGTCGGCGACGTTGCCGGGGTTTTGGGTGTCAAGCGTATTCGAGCCTTTGGTGAGATCAACGCGGTAAACATCAAACACCGATTTATCACGCTTGTTCATGTAAATAAGCGCGGTGTCCGGAAAGCGTGAATCGATGTCCAACAAACCGGCTTTCACACCAGGATAGGGGGACAGGTCGGTTGTCACCCCGGTCGCGATGTCGGTTTGAAAGACGTGCGTATTTTCGTCGCCGTTTTGGTCCTGCTCGTAGAGAACGTGTTTGTTGTCGGCTTGCCATGTCACGTTACGGATCGGGCGGTTGGGGTCGGAGGCAACGACTTGGTCGTCATTCTTACCAACGGTCCCAACCCAAATGGCTAAGATGCCGTTAGCATCCGGTGCGAGATATGCAAGCTTGGTGCCGTCCGGCGATACGGTTGCCAATGTTTTGCTGGGATTGCCAAA
>JBPYDX010000062.1:0-7463 GCA_051986115.1 Candidatus Eremiobacteraceae bacterium | reverse complement strand
CAAGTCGGCTCGGCGGCCACCACCGACTTGCGAATTCAAGCAACAAGCGAGACGAAGACAGGGCCTGTGCCTGCAAATCGCTTCCGCACTGATTCGTGGTACGACGGAAACAGCGGGTCGACCGGACTGCTTCCTTGAGCTCCCGCGCCGTCTCGACGCTTGAGCTGTTAACGGTCGTTGCGGTTATGGCCGTTCTGGCGGCTTTGGTCGTCATGCCAACATATCGAGCATATGTTGGCGCGCGCGCTCCGACAGATGCGGCGACGACGTTAGCCGAGGACATCGCGCTGCTGGAGCGTGCTGCGCAAAACGGAATTGCCGGCGATGGGTCATCGCTTGTTATCGTGTCGGACAATCCATTTGCGTATCGCTGCTATCACGGTCGCCCATCGAGCAGCGATCCAGATTCTGCGCTCGGATCGCTCATCGTCGAACGCCGCTTTACCGGAGTCACGCTCGAGCCAGGACCGATTAGCGAATCCAGCCCACTGCTTTTTGCCAGTAACGGCAGCGCGCAATATGTGAGCGGGGGCACCGTCGCCAATCAACACGCCACCATTGAATTCGTGCTTGCGCAATCGCCAGGGACCCGTAATGCTCGCGTCGATCTTAACTTGTTTACGGGCTCTGTGACGCGACCCTAATTTGCCGATAGTATCAACGGAGGCACAACGCTCATGTTGAGAATCGTTGTCTTGCTCGCGGTGGCCTATTTTGCGTACCGTTACTTCGGCTGGCCCGGACCCGTAGGCGTGATTGCCGCGTATGCTATTTTCGTTGGAGTGCTGAGTTCGATCAACGCTAACCGTGTGCGCCATCAAACGCATCACGTTCTTGGCAAAAAATTAAGCGATGACGAAAAGGCGCACCTTACATCAGTCCACGAGCACCAGCAGGCGATGCACGATCATCGCGCACAGTTCGATCCAGAATTACGCAAGTCGCCGCGCTAAGACGTCCGTTAATGATAGAAGTGCTGCGGGTACCACTCCTCGCGGCCTTCCGGCAGCGTATCGAAAAGATTCCACACCGGTGAATAGAGATCGATACCGCGGTTGCGTCCAGACACAGGCATTGCTGACTGTGAATAAAAATGATAAATGTCGTCGCCTTGACGCCGGAAAACGCTGATGCCGGGGTTTTGATCCCCGTTTTTTTCTTCAAAACCGAAGTCGCGGTTGAACGAATTATCGTAACTAGAAACCAGCCTCAGGTTGTGCCAGTTGTGAGCACGCGCCCAATCGCGAAGCTTGGCAAGCGGCGCTTTTGCTACGAGCACAAAATTTGTTTTGTTCCCCACATGATGGGCAACAGCGTTGTAGCCATCTGCCCACATGCTGCACATGGGACACGCTACTTCTTCTTTCGCCCCAAACATCAGGTGATCGATAATGAGTGTATCCTTGCCCGGAGCGAACAGATCACCAAGTTTTGTGGTGAAGAAACTTGAGGGCGAGTTGATGGCTAAATCCGGCGGGCCTTCCCTAAATGCATACTCTTTTGCGACGCGAACCAGCGGCAGCTCACGGCGCATCCGGGCGACCGCCTCGATTTGGTCGAGCAAGCTCAGCTCGGCTTTTAATAGCGCGCCTCGTTGCTTTTGATAATTCGCCGACGTTGCCGTTTTGAAGGCAGTCTTAGCGGGTTGCTTCTTTGCCATTGCCACTCCAATCACTGAGATACTTTGCAAGATGCTTGAAACTCGTTTCCCAGCCAGCCGACGTGTTGGCACACGCGTCGGGCGATGCAAACGGTCCATGTCGAAGTGTAACGCGCGTGCGCTCGCCCCGCTTTTCCAACTCGTACGTGACAGTTGTGGTGTCCGCTGTGCCAACGAGATGCCAGGTGTGAACGAGCTTTCGCGGAGTGTCCGTTTCGACGAACTCCCCCTCAAGGACGTACGGCTGGCCCTGGGCCAGGCCACGCGCCTCCCATCGGCCGCCTTGACGCACCTCGCCACTCCACTCTCGTGTATCGAAGATCCCCGGTCTCACCCACCACTGGACAACTTCTTTTGATGCGAGCGCTTCGAACGTTCGGTGTGCTGGCACCGCAAGCTCGATCGTTGCAACGATGTGGCCGCCTTGGAAGTCAATGGTGGTGCGTCCCTGGCTCTCGTTGGCTTGCTTCACGTTGAATGCCTGAAAGCTATTGGAACTCGTCGGGACCTGGGTCGGCGCCAGTCGCTGCCACGGCAAGGCGGGCCAGGTAGTGTTCCCAACCGTGACCGTGAGACTTGGCTGACTCTTCATTTGGAAGATCGCGATGCACGAGGCGCACGAGCGTGCCATTACCATCAACCGTAAGTGTAATTTCGACAGTTGACGATCCAGGCTTGGTGACTGCGTCGTCGCCCTCCCAACCGAAGGTAAACACAAGACGGCTGGGTGGTTGCACTTCGACAAACTTACCGCTGGCTGTGTCTTCGTTGGTCACGACCAGCCGAAACGGATTGCCCGGTTTTGGTTGCCATGAACCTCCGATGCCCATCCAACGGCGCATCTTTTCCTCTTCGACCAGATATGAAAAAACTGTCTCAGGCTTTGCTTCGATTTTTATTTCGCGCTCGACGGCTTTGGTTTCGACTGATGGCATAGCGGCGTAAGCTCCTCTCGTGGGCTTCAGCAAGTGTTTTCAAGCGACGCAGACGCACATCCCAAAACGCTTCCACGAATGAGCGCAGTTCTTCAAACCCCTCTGGACGAGCTTGATAGAACCTGCGCGTCCCCTCGCGGCGCTCGTCCGCAAGACCGGCATCTTTAAGCACGCTCAAGTGCTGTGAGATCGCAGGCCTGCTGACGTCAAAATGCGACGCAATTTCGCCGGCTGAAAGTTCTTGCTCAGCTATGAGGGTGAGGATTTCGCGGCGCCGCGGCTCGGCCAGCGCCCGTACGGCTGCATCCATAGCGGTACTTTAGCACTTACTTACGTAAGTGTCAACTTAAATATGGGCAGCCTCAGAGCAAGCTAGGGTGTACCGGTTGCCAACTGCGCTCGCGCCGCGTCCGCGACAGCGCGCAAAACGCCGTCCTTAAAGGGTGACTGCAGATTGGCCGAGCGCACTAAGTCTAAAAACGGCGCTTCGCCGCCACGCTTACACAGGGCCACGTAGTCTGCGACAGCGCGCTCGTAATCGTCTCGGGAGCGGATCCAAAATTGCAACGCGCAGCACAACGCCAACGTGTAATCGATATAGTAAAATGGCACCTGATAAAGATGCTCTTTGGCTTGCCACATCGCTCCCTTGGTCCAATAGCCAAGATCGCCGTACAAACGCCAAGGCATGTAGCGCTTTTCCACCTGCTGCCAAAAGCCGTGTCGCTGCGCGGGTGTCGCCTCAGGAGCAGCGTACACGAGGTGCTGATAGTGATCGACAGCAACCCCGTACGGCAAAAAGAGCATTGCGTCTTCGAGTTGCTTGCGACGATAACGCTCTGCGTCGGCCGCAAAAAACTGTTCCATAAACGGCGAGCTCAAATATTCAAGGCTCATCGAGTGAATTTCAGCAGATTCATATGTCGGTGTGAGATAATCGAACGCCGGCAACGCCTTACTCTGCCAATCTTGGAAGGCGTGGCCCATCTCGTGCACCAGCACATGCACGTCGTGATGCGTTCCATTGAAACTTGCGAAGATAAATGGCACGCCGTAGTTTGGAAAGGTCGTGCAATAGCCGCCGCCAGCTTTCCCATCGCGATTGCGCAAATCGACAAGATGGCGATCGATCATCAAAGCGTAAAAGTCGCCGAGTTGGGGATGGACGCGCATCATCGCGTCGTGCCCACGCGCGACGATCCAATCATGGTCGCCGTGAGGCGCGGGGTTGCCATTAGCAGACGTTAGCGACTCATCCCAGTACTGGAGCTGCGGTAAACCCATGGCGCGGGCGCGCTGCGCAATAATTTCTGCAGCGATAGGAACGATGTGTTCGACCACTTGATCGCGATAGCGCTCCACGTCCGCTTGCGTGAAATCTAAACGTTGCATGCGCTTGTAAGCCAGGCCGATAAAATTCTCGAAACCCAACGTTTTCGCCATCTTGTGCCGCAACCGCACGAGGTCGTCGTAGATTCGGTCAAACTCAGCGGCGTTGGCAGCGAAAAAGTCGTTCTGCACGCGATGCGCTTGGTGCCGCAGCTCGCGATTGCCGCTTTGCGTGTATGGCCCGAGGCCGGCAAGGTTGACCTGTTTGCCGTCGATGCTCAGCTTTGCGCTGGCGATGAGTTCGGTATATTTCGCTTTGAGCTGTGATTCGCGAGTAAGATCTGGTTCGATCGCGGGCGTGAAGGTCGCTATATCTGCTTCCCACAGCGCAAAGAGATGTGAACCGAGCTCTGACTCCAAGTCTGCGCGATCCGAACTTTCCAGCAACAGACGCTTCATCTGCGTTTCAAGCGCGGTGAGTTTTGGGGAAATCTCATCCAAATATTCCCGTGCGGCTTTGCGCTCCGGGTCGTTTGTATCCTGATCGAAACGCAATCGAGTCAACGCCTGCCAGGTTGCGAGCCTGCGGCGCAAGGCATCCCATTCTTCAAAGACGGCTAAACGAGCCTCGCGGTCCCAGGCGCCTTCCCAACCAGTTTGCAAATGGACATAGTCGGCCTTGATTTTTTCAAGCTCGGGGACCTCGACTGCAATTTCTTTGAAGTCACGTGCGGGTGTGGTTGCTTGTGGCATGCCGCTCGCAGTTCACGAACGCCAAAAACAAGCCCTATCGCCACGGGATGGCCGCTATCGAAAGGGTCTTAATGAAAGTCTCGGGAGTCTAGACCGTGCGCCAAGCCTTGACTGTCGAGCCTCCAAAAGCGCCTGGCAAGCACGTTGATATGGCCATCACTCTTTTGCAGAACACCTTCTACAATGACGGTTGGTTCATCGCGAGCGATCGGCCGGTAACGTTGGTAGATGTCCGGCCGAATGATCACATTGATGAGACCAGTCTCATCCTCCATTGTAGTAAACACAAAGCCTTTAGCCGTTCCCGGGCGCTGGCGAGTTATCACCACGCCTGCGACTTTAAGGACAAGATGATTTGGCAGCGAGCGCAAGTCGCAAGCACGCCGCACGCGCATAGCCGCAAGCTGTGGCCGATAGAATTCCATAATTTGATAGCGCGTCGATAGACCCAATCCCCAGTAATCGGCAGCCGCCTCTTCTCTTTGCTTCATGGGCGGCAAAACGACAGGAGTTTCGTCAACGGTCATGCCGCGCTCGAGTTCGCCCGCGCCCGTGAGATTGCCAAGGCGTTGCACTTCCCAAAACGCGGCACGGCGAGAAAGTCCAAAACAGCTGAACGCACCCACGGCGGCAAGCGATTCCAAAATGTCTTTGGGAAGTTGCGTGCGCAGCACGAAATCGCGCAAATCGGCATACGGCGCAATAACGCGTTGACTGTCGAGTTTCTCTTTATGCTTTTCGCCAATACCACGTACTTGGCTAAGACCAATGCGCAGTGCCACCGCGTGATTCCAGGCATGCGTAACGACAGTCCTGGGCGCAGTAGTGTTATCAATGGCTTCAACCGTACAATCATAGCGCGATGCATTGACATTAGGCGGCAAGACCGTCACATTATGGCGACGTGCATCCCCGATGAGCGTCGATGGAGAATAAAAACCCATAGGTTGAGCGTTGATGAGTGCGGCATAAAACTCGGGCGCATAATAGCGTTTGAGATACGCCGACACGTAGACAATGAGTGCAAATGACGCTGCATGCGATTCGGGAAACCCATAATCGGCAAAAGCGCTCAACATCTGAAAGAGACGGTCGGCAAGATCGCGGCTGATGCCATTACGCTCCATACCGTCAAGCAGCCGGCCATGCAGCTTGGCCATCTTTTCCCGCGAGCGCTTGTGCCCCATCGCACGGCGCAATTCATCAGCTTGGCCTGGCGTAAAACCTGCCGCTTCGATTGCTAGGCGCATACCTTGTTCTTGAAAGAGCGGTACGCCCAGCGTACGTTCGAGCACGGGCTCCAACGATGGATGCGGATAGGTGATGGGTTCCAAACCCCGACGGCGCCGAATATAGGGATGCACCATATCGCCTTGAATCGGCCCAGGGCGAATGATGGCGACTTGAACGACGATGTCGTAAAAGCGCCGCGGTGCTACGCGAGGCAAGGTGGCCATCTGCGCTCGCGATTCCACCTGAAATAAACCCACCGTGTCAGCCTCGCACAGCATTTCATAAATGGCAGGGTCGTCGCAGGCGCGCAAATCGGCGAAGTCGATCTTGATACCACGGCTGCGTTCGATGTCGGTCAGTGCAAGTTCAATAGCATTGAGCATGCCCAACCCTAAAATGTCGATTTTGATGAGGCCAAGCGTGGCGCAGTCGTCTTTATCCCAGCATAAAATGGTGCGGTCCGGCATGGCTGCAGGCTCAAGTGGCGCGATCTCGATGAGCGGCGATCGCGTGATCACCATGCCCCCGACATGTTGGCTGAGATGCCGAGGGAAGCCATCGATGCGCCTGCAGAGTTCATACAGTCGTTGCGACACTGTGCCGTTGATGTCAACGCGCAGGGCCGGCGGTAACATTTCGACGGCGCGCTGCACTTCGGCGGCGGTCATTGGCAAAAGATCGCCGTGATTGGTGATGGCGCTCTGCCGTGCGGGAGCGGCGTGAACTTGTTGTGCCTCATCACCAACGAATGCTGCCGAGCCGGTATCGAGCGATTTTGCCAGCGCATCCACTTGATCGAGTGAAAGACCGAGAGCTTTCCCAATGTCGCGCACGGCGCTGCGGGCGCGATAGGTGATAACTTCGGCTACCATACCCGCGTGCTCGCGGCCATAGCGCTCGTAGATATATTGGATCAGCGATTCGCGCTGATCGCCCGATGGCGTGTCCAGGTCGATATCAGGCAACTCGTCACGTTCTTCGGACAAAAAACGTTCGAACAGCAACTTGAGCCCAACCGGATCGACGCTTGTGATGCCCAGCGCATAGCATACGGCGGAATTCGCCGCCGATCCACGGCCTTGCAACAAAATTTTGCGTTCTCGTGCAAACCGTATCATGTCCCAAACGATGAGAAAGTAGCCGGCAAGATCGAGCTTTTCAATCACGCCTAACTCGTGCGCGATTTGCGAGCTGACCGCTGGTGTCACCGGCGCATAGCGACGCTGCACACCTTCGTGCACGAGCTTGTACAAGTATGAAAACGATGTTTCACCCGGTGGCAAGGGGAAATCGGGAAATTCATTTGCGAGCTTGCGCAATCGAAACTGGCAGCGCTGCGCAATCGCTACGCTGTTGGCGATCGCTTCGGGATGCTGGGCGAACCAGCGTGCCATTTCTTCGGGCAAACGCATATAATACTCGCCGTTGGGACGTAACTGCGTGCCGGCGGTTTCCAGCGTTGTTTTTAACCTTACGCAGGTGAGCACATCGGCGAGATCGCGGTGTTCTGGTCGCGCGTAGTGCACGCCGCCGGTAGCCACAATGCCGAGCTG
>JBPYDX010000061.1:0-4008 GCA_051986115.1 Candidatus Eremiobacteraceae bacterium | reverse complement strand
GCAAGCGCCTCTTGCGGCTGTTTGCGATAGAATAAATACCACGAATACCACTCATGCGCTGTTGCATAGCTTGGGTCAAGCTCGAGCGACACGCGAAACTCGCTTGCGACCTCGTTTGAGTACTTCGGGCCCAAAAATTGATCGACGAAAGCTAGTGAGGTGTGCGCCTCGCCGGCTTGTGGGTCAAGTGCAATCGCGTGCACAGCGGCAGCACGCGCAAGGTCGAAGTAATGGCGTTGGTGCGCGCCGGGCGGGCCATAGTCCCCAATCGTTGAGTATGAGTCGGCTAGGCCTGAATATGCTTGCGCGTAGTTGGGACTAATGCGCAGCGCTGACTGGAAGTATCGCAATCCAGTCTGCATGCTGGCCATGGTGCGCTCGCTCCAGAAATGACGCCCAAGCACATAGTATCCCTGAGCCTTAGGGTCAACGGCTATCTTGCCCGCGCCGAGCGGCACGGATGCCTGCAAGCCCAGGGTCGCGAACAGCGCCAAGATTGCGGCTGTAAGCCACACCGTTCGTGCGACGCTTGTTCGAGCTGGTTTGACCCTTGCCAACGCCGCCGGTACGCCATTGAGGATCCGAACGGGCAGTGCGAATCGGTAGCCGCGGCCCGGCACAGTTTCAATCACCGTCCCTTGCGCGTCACCTAAGGTCTTGCGCAGCACATAGATCGTCTGCGTTAAGTTAGCCGGCTCGACAAAGCCGTCCGGCCACACCTTGTTGAGAATTTCTTCTTTAGAAACGAGCGAGCCGCAACGCTCAACAAGAAGCAGCAAAACGCTGTAGCTCTTAGCGGTCACATGGAGAGGCTGTCCAGCGCGGTAGAGCAGTCCGCTGGGCGGGTCGAGACGGAACGGTCCAAACTCGTACGCCTGACTCACAGTTCCCCCGGGAGTTCGTGTTTCGGAATTAGACGCATACCTAATGCAACCCTCGGACAATTAGCGGATACTTAATGAAGCGTTCGTCCTGTGCAGTACTAGAATTTGAGAATCATTTGAGGCACTTTTGATGGCGCTTTGAGGTCTTGGCCCGACGCCTTATGCTACGCTGTCGATTGCAATGATTGAACTCGATAGGCCGGAAACGGCCGTCCGAAGGCTCCTGCGAGTGTTCCGTAGCCGCCCTCATTTGCTGCTCGACGATCCGGTCGCAACTCAGATTAGAGCCGCGTTTGAGTCTGAGAACTGCCGCCAAGCAGTGCTCGTTTTGATCGAGCGCACATTCTCAAGTGGGCGGGACAGCGGGAGGCTGCGCGAAATCTTGACACGTTGTGACATCGAGGGTCAAAAAGCGCGAACCGCTGCGGCCGCGATGAACCTGTCATTGCGACAGTTTTATCGCTCTCGGGCCGAGGCAATAAAAGCTTTGGCGCTTGCAATCGAGCAACTCGAGACGTCACAACCGCGTTCGCTAACTGCCCAGGCCCCGACGTACTGTGCGATGTGCCAGCGGCGACTTGACGCTTATCTAACAAGCGTACCCGGCACAGAACTAGACGCAGGTTAATCGGGAAGTTTGCCTGGTAGTTAAGGCACGATCGTCGCGACGGCGTTGTCGACTGTCATCTTCAAAGGTGGCAAGCCAAATTGTGCCGTCGCGTCAGCAATGCGCTTAAAAATAATTCGCGCTGTCGTGGCATCCGCCAGTTGCGGTATGCCGCTTTCCGAGAGCTTCTTACCGTAACCAAGATCGATAGCATAGAGTTTTATGCTGGCGAGGCTGCCGTGTTTGAAAATCGTTTGCGCGATGATCGTCTGAAAAATGTACGGTTCGGCAAATCCTGACTGCTTATTGAGGGGAGCGGACAGATCCCAATTTGTCGCGAGCCCGGGGCGCAAATAAGCATCATCGAGAATGGCGCGGTTTGCTTGGTAGAGATCGTGTGGGAGTGGTATTTGAATGTCGCTCCAAAAGAAGTTTGAGATACCATAAAATATCGGACGGCCGCGATAGATTTCAATCGGACCAAGATTGTGGATGCCAGTGGTAATGAACTCATCTGCCCCTGAATCAATTGCATTGTGCGCGAGCGTTCGTAGATAGGCTGCTGCGAGCTCGGGTTTGCTTGGATCGTCGCAATCAAGCTGACAATCATGCGAATGCACTGCCGCGACCAGGAAATCGGCATTTTGCTTTCCTTCACGGATGCTCTTGTAAATCTCAGCTTGATCTTCCGGATCCATTGAGTATTCGTAGCGAAACGAATCGGAAAGCTTGAAGTTTTGCATATACAGGTTCAGCTCGCCCGGAATTTGGCCACAATGCTTATGCTGGAGCTGGCAGGCCACTTGCGCTAGCGATTGCATCGTGGCCTTGGGCACGTCGTTGTATTGCGTTACCGTTAGCGCGCTAACACCCGGCCTTCCTGGTGCGGCTCCTTGCGGGGGCAGCGCTGCAGCCGTCGGCAAAAACGTCGAAGCAAATGACACTATCGCAATTCGCCCTTTATCACTTTCATAAAATGCGGGTGCTCGCGCGAGCCCGCGATCTTCTCCAACGCCAGCCCAAACGATCCCGGCAGAGTCGAGCCAATGACTGGTCTCGCGCATTCCTTCGATGCCCCAGTCTTCTGCGTGGTTGTTGGCACGCGACACAAAATCGAACCCCATTTTCTTGAGGTCTTGCGCAACTGAGGGCAGCGCGCTCAGGGTCCAGTCGCCCGCGTACGAATATGGATATCCTTTGAAATAGCGTAAGTCGAGAATTGACGTCTCCATGTTGCCGTACAATGCATCGCCTTGCTTGAGGATGTCAAGCACAGATTTAAAGCCGGGCTCGCGGGAACCGTACTGCGAGAGTGGACGAGAGATGATGAGATCGCCGACGGCAGTGAGCGTGAACCCATCACGGACGCTTGTGTGCAATTCGGCATTAAGCGGGCGCTCAGAATCAAACGCTGACGGATGCTTTATGCCGGGGTCTGCCGGGTTAGTCTCAGACGCTCGTGCTGATGTTGCGCACGCGAGAGCGATTGTAACAATCGCTAACGCGCGCGACAGCATCACAGTGCACCGGCGAGCTTCGCTCACATCGACGAATTGCCAGATTTGACCACGTTCATCGTATCCGGGGCAAGGCCACTTATTTGAACGACGCTGCCCGCTCTGAGTCTGCCGAAATGGTGGACGCCACCTGGAATGCCGACAAATCCCCCGATCGCAAGCGTCGTGGCGCTCGCCCAGTTGACTTGATCGCCAAAACCGACGGTTAGGGTTCCCGATAACACCGTCACTGCTTCAGTGTTGGGATGCCAATGCACCGGAAACGTGACGTCGCTTGAAGCCTTGAGGCGCTCTATATAGATCCCCGACCCAGCTTTGCTTGGGGTGCCGTAAAGAACTGCTTGCGATAAACCAGCCATTCCAGGCACCGCCGACCAGGTAGCCGATCCGGTTGGCACAATCGTCGGCTTCGTTGTTGTTGCGGCGGATGCGAGGACAGCCATGAAAAGAACAACGAAAGAAGTACTAAGGCTGAACAATAGTTTCATTGCGTCTGCCTCCCTAGCGCCGTAGCGGCGCTACAGCACTAGGCGTTGGCACGTAGTCAGCGCGCTCCTTCCAGGGGCTGCTGATTACAGCAGTAAAGTCCTGGATTCATGATTAGGCGTGCTGGACTTTTCCTAATCCTACTGGCGCTTGTGTCTTCAAACTGCGCCAAGCATTCAGCGGTTGCGGCCAACGATCTCGCGCTTCCATCCGGGGAACACGTGACCATCTCATCCGTTCACGGCGATACCTTTACCGACGTCAGCGGTGTAAAGCGGCATATCTTCTACATATCCTACGAAACTGGGCACGACATCGATGATAGGCAAGCGCTGCATGACGAGGCAGCTCGAGTCTGGGCTGCCTACAGGCCTCAAATCATCGGCGTTGACTATGACACCTGTGTCGTCACACCAATGAAGCGCATCGCAAGCGGAAGCGAGTCGGGGCGTCCGTATTATTTGACCAAGCACGCCGATGGAACGTGGGTAATGCTCGACGATCGATAGTGCCT
>JBPYDX010000060.1:0-4663 GCA_051986115.1 Candidatus Eremiobacteraceae bacterium | reverse complement strand
GGTCTAGCGAACGCGCTTTTTGAAACCAACCATATGGCTGCGGTCACGACGACAGCGAACAAGTTGCGGTAGGCGACAATCGACAGCGTCGGCGCAGTTGCGAGTTTGTAGAGTACGCCTGCCGTTGAGAGACCAACGACGCCGATTGCAAGAACAAGGTAACCGCGCAATCCAACACGCGGGCTGGCCGTCAATTGCGTACTTGCGTTCAACCAGTAGTGACGCGATTTCCGGCGCGCTTCGCTTTGCGCTCTTGGTAGCGTTCCTTGGCTTCGTCGTAGCGGCGCTGCTCTTCAAGCGTCTGCGGGATGATCGGCGGCACGCTCACCGGCTGGCAGTGTTCATCGAGCGCTACGAAGATAAGCGTCGCGGATGCCACATGCGTGCGTTCACCAGTCTGCAGCCGCTCGGCCTCAATGCGCACGCCGACTTCCATTGAACTGCGATGCGCGTAATGCACCGAAGCTTTGAGCACGACCATGTCGCCAACATGGACGGCGCTGCGAAAATCGAGATGGTCGATCGCCGCCGTCACGCAGATGCGACCTGAATGCCGTATGGCGGCGGCAGCAGCAGCCTGGTCTGCGAGCTTCATGATGACGCCGCCGTGGATGTTGCCCATCGGGTTCGTGTCGGCAACCTCAACGAGGGTCGCCAGTTCGACAGCCGATGCAGCCACTGGCTTGCCGGCAAGTTGTTGCGCCTTTTCCTGCATAGACGGGCCTTCGCCCAGCCAAAAGCGAAACCCGGTAACGGTCGTTTTTCCCCCATCACACCTTGAGTGCGCCGAAACTTTTCCTCGTGGCGGAGGTAAACTCTAACAACGGAGGGTTCCGCGATTATCGCGCAGGTGGCGGACGAGGAGCTGGTGACGCTCGTCCTCAGAGGTGACCCCAACGCCTTCGCGCCGCTCGTGGAGCGCCATAAGCGGGGTATAGTAAACTTCATCTATGCTCTCGTTCGTACACCGGATGAGGCCGAAGATATTAGCCAAGAGACATTCCTGAGAGCCTACGCACACTTGAAAACGTTTAACCCAAATCTCGCAAAGTTCTCGACCTGGCTCTATCAGATAGCACGCAACACGGCCCGAACTCATTTGATGAAAGAGCGCCGCAAACCGCAAACCGAAGATTTATATGAAGACGAAACTCTCGATCAGAAACTCCCCGACACCCGAGCGCAAGCTGCACCCGAAGCGCGCCTCTTGGCCAGCGACGATGAGCGAGCGCTGCGCGCCGCCTTGCAGCGGATTCCCGAAAAGATGAGAGCGGCGCTCGTGCTACGTTATTTCAGACATATGGAGTATCAAGAAATTGCAAGCGCGATGAACGTTTCGCTGGGGAACGTCAAGACGCTTATTCATCGCGGTAAGGCGGCACTGGCTCGCGAGCTTGGATCGTACAACGCAGCTACCGGGGGAAACGACAATCAACAGTATTCGGAGGTAACGCATCGTGAAGTGCTCTGCGTGTAGGGAGCGATTACCCGCGTACCAGGATGGTGTACTGGCCGCGGGCGCTGCGGCAGATCTTGAAGCGCACCTGGCGAGCTGCCTTGGATGCCGCACGTTTTCAGAAGAAATGATGATCGCCGAACATCGCCTCGCGCGTTTAACGGAAATCGAGCCGAAGGCTGACTTTACGCTTGCCGTGATGGCGAAGATCGCCTCGCTGCCGGCGCCCGCGCAGCGCAGCATGCGGATGTGGTGGCTTGCGGTCTACAACATCTTTGCGTGGGTGGCGCTTGCGACACTCACAGCCACCGGAATCTTGCGCTGGAAAGCCGCCGCCGCTGAAAGCCACATTTTCTTTGGCAAGTTCGCGGTTGGCGCCGACGCGCTCTATCGCGTCGCCCATCACTTCCACTTACCCATGATCGCACTCGTGGGAGGTCTGGTCGAAGGCCTCGTCTTGGTACTGTTGCTCTACGCTGGCCGGCGCTATCTCGCGGGCGTGCGCACGGCACTGTTTGGAGCCCAAACAATATGAAACGCACTTGGCTGGCCGCACTGGCGGCAGCCTTCATGGTCGGCGTGCCGCTGGCCGCACTGGCCTCGGACAACTCAAGTGACGACATGGTTGTTTTCGGCGGCCAACATGAGGTGATTAGAGAAGGGCAAGAGGTTTACGGCGACCTGATCGTGATCGGCGGGAGCGCTGACGTTGAGGGCAGAGTCGATGGTGACGCGGTGGCCTTGGGCGGCAGAATTTACGTCGCCCCTAGAGGGCACGTCAACGGTTCCCTTATCAATTTAGGCGGCATGATCGACAACGAGTCAAATCAACCGCAAACGCAGCCGTCGTTCCCTGGTCCGCGAGCTGTCGTTCCGGTACCGACACCCGTTCCACCGCCGCCGCTGCCGACCCCAGAATCGTCTCCTTGGTACGCGCAGGGCTGGACCACATTCTTCTTCATAGACGCGTTGCTCGCGTTCGTGGCGTTCTTGTTATTCCCGGCACGCACGCGCAGCGCATCCGAGCATTTGTTGGAGAATCCTGTGCTCGCCGGCATACTGGGATTCTTCTCACCGATTATTTTTGTACTGGTAATCATCGCGCTTGCGATAATCCTCATCGGGATTCCGCTCATTCCGCTTGCCGTCATAGCGGCGATTGCCGGCTACTTGATTGGCAAGGCAGCCATTGCAGAGTTCATCGGTAACCGGCTGTTCGATGTTTCAAAAGCTGCGCAACCCAAACCAATCGCTGCCGTAGCGATTGGCCTTGGACTGTTGCTGCTGGTAGAAGCAGTTGCGAGCTGGCTTGGGATCGTGTTCTACTTCTGCGTTGCAGCCTTGGCGCTCGGCGCGTCGCTCTACATGCTCATGCGCACGGCGCAAGCGCACCGCTCGGAAGGCAAGGCGTTTTACGGCTGGCAGTTCCCCGCGACCACACAACCTTCGCAACCGACGCAACCGACCCAGAGCGGCCCCCCGCAGAACCCGCCTAGCGCCTAGGGCGTGATGCCGAGATCCTGGTAAAACGCGTCCGGGCTCATCGGGCGTCCGAGGAAGTTTTGCACAAGCTCGTCAGGCTCGACCGTCGCGCCGGGCTCGAGGATGTCCTTACGGTAGGCCATGCCAACCTCAGGATTTTCAAGCCCTTCCTTTTGGAAGCGCGTGAAGATATCTTGAGCGTAGACCTTTGACCACAAATACCCGTAGTAGCCAGCATCGTAGCCGCCCATCAAGTGGCCGAATCCCGCCTCGGGATGCGTGCCGGGTATACCGGAAAACGGCGTCATTTTCTGTTCGAGCGCAAACCATGTTGTGTTGACGTTAATGGTTGGCGGCGACGAATGAATCGTCATGTCATATTGCGCGTAGAAGGCCTGCGTCGACCATGCGTACCCGTCGTCAACGTGTTTGACTGCTATCATCTTATTGATCAGGTCGTCCGGAAGTGGTTGGCCCGTCTTGTAATTGCTTGAAACCTCTTTGAGTATGGATGGTTGCCACATGAAGTTTTCGAGCATTTGTGATGGCGCTTCGACAAAGTCAGCCCGCACGTTCGTGCCATAGAGCGTCTCGTACGGCGCAGTCGAGAGCGTGCTATGCATGAGGTGGCCAAATTCGTGGAAGAACACGACCACATCGCCGTGGCTCAACAGCGCAGGTTTTCCAGGAGCGGCCACGGGCCAGTTGCCGATGATAGCTGAGACTGGCTTTTGATAGCTGCCGTCAGGTAAAACTCTGCCCGGACGCAGCGGGAAGTTGGCAAAATGATCATACTTACCCGGGCGTGGGAATAGATCCAAAAAGAACCAGCCTATAGGTTTTCCACTGGCTGTGTCCGTGATGGAAAACTCGCGCACACCGGGCGCCCACGTGTCGGCAGGTGCGATTTCGGCAAACGTTACGCCAAGCAGCTTTTGGTAAATTCCAAGCACGCTCGACACGACATGGTCGACTGGAAAATATTGACGAACGAGTTGTTCGTCAACGTTATACTTTGACTTCACGTAAAGGTTCTCGTAGAAGGCGTAGTCCCAACGCTCGAATGGCCCTGGGGACCCTAACGAGTGCTTGAACGCCGTCAACGTCGCTACTTCGCTTTTTGCTTTCGGCAAGAGTTTCGTACTGACCGTGTTGAGCAGATTTTCAACGCGGTCAGGCGTCTTGGCCATTTTTACATCGAGCTGATACGATGCCCAATTGGAATAGCCCAGCATATGGGCGATCTGATCGCGAACCCCAATCGCCTCTTGCAAGCGTGCGACATTGGGGAGACCACCTCGATTTCCGTAGACGGTGAGAAACCGCTTGCGCGTGTTGCTATTTTTTTCAAGCAACAAGAAATCGGTGGTGCTCTCGTTGACCGGCACGATATAGTTCGCCCCGCTGCGTTTGAGCGTCGATCGAAAATCCGCCGGCAAGCCCGCGGCGTCGGCAGCGGTGATCGTTATCGACGAATTGTCGTTCGAGAGCTGGAGCGCAAAATCGCGCTCGAGATCGGAAAGATGTTGAAAGAGCTGGGTAACCTTCTGCCGATTTGCTGCGTCCAGACCGGCGCCGGCCCGCTTGCCGTTGACGACGTAATACTCGACGAGTTTCTTATCGGCCTGGGTCGTGGCGTCACCCAGCGTGGCAACACGCTGTGCCACCGCATAAATGTTTGGGTCTGCGGCAAGTTCGATTTCGTAGTCTGTAATTTTTTGATTG
>JBPYDX010000059.1:0-6584 GCA_051986115.1 Candidatus Eremiobacteraceae bacterium | reverse complement strand
GCAAGCGCGCGCTGCGCTAAGCACTGGCGGCGCAGGCGTTTATCCGCAATCTTAACGTCGAGCGGCTCCATGTACGCAAACGAGACGTTCTGCGGTTGAAAATCGTGACTCGAGCCATCTCGCAGATACGCCAGCAGGCTGCCAAGCGCCGTCGTTGCCGGCGGAACAAATGGCTGACTCATGCCTCGCACCCGCCGATACGCGTTCTCCGCGGCGACAATGCCGGTTGCCGCCGCTTCCACATAGCCTTCGCAACCGGTAACTTGGCCAGCAAGAAAAATGTTGGGAGCACCGCGCAAGGACAGATCAGCGCTGAGCACCCGCGGTGCGTCGACAAACGTGTTACGATGCATGACACCCAAGCGTATCCACTCTGCTTGCGATAATCCAGGGAGTTTCCCAAAGGTCGCTTTTTGCGCCGGCCAGGTCAAGCGCGTTTGAAAACCTACCATATTATAGGCCGTCGCAGCGAGGTTTTCGCGGCGCAGCTGTACGACGGCGTGTGGCCGCACGCCAGCCGCTCGACCTAAACCGACAGGCTTAAGCGGACCGAAGCGCAGCGTATCGACACCACGTCGCGCCATTTCTTCTACCGGCAAGCAACCCTCGAAGTATGCAAGCTCCTCGCTTGCCTCGCCACTCTCAAAGCCGTGTGGCATCGCTTTCGGGCTTGCGATCAGGTCATCGACAAGTTGCAGATACTGAGCCTTATCGAGCGCAATGTTGAGATAATCGTCTCCGCCTTTGTCATAGCGCGAACCGCTAAACATGGACGAACGGTCAATCGAATCAGCGGCAACAATCGGAGATGCCGCGTCATAATAATGAAGGTGCGGCTTGCCGCAACGCTTCGACAGTTGGGTCGCAAGCGCCGGTGAACCAAGTGGCCCGCAGGCCACGATCGTGGGCATCGCGTCGTCGAGCACTCGCACTTCTTCGCGGCGAATATCAATGCGCGGATGGTGCGCGAGGCGCGATTCAATGGCCGCCGCAAAAGCATCGCGATCAACGGCGAGTGCGCCACCTGCTGGCACGGCACACGCGCGTGCTGACGCGACCACCAGCGACCCAAGACGATACATTTCTTCTTTGAGCAAGCCGACGGCGTTTTCAATAGCGGCGGAGCGCAAGCTATTGCTGCACACTAACTCCGCCAGCCGGTCAGTTTTGTGCGCTCCGGTTTGCACGTGCGGCCGCATTTCGTAAAGCGTCACGCTAAGGCCGCGACTGGCGGCCTGCCAAGCGGCTTCGCAGCCGGCAAGACCGCCGCCGATCACGACGACATCTGCCATTAGGCGCTTCGCTTTTCGGCCTGCTCTTGTTGCGAGGTGGCTATGATACCGCTTGCCGCGCCGTTGGGCGAAGGCACGGGTTCCTGATACCCATGTTCGTGGCTGCCGTCAACCGGGCACACGATGCGACCTTCCGCTCGGCCTTGCTTACGAACGAGAAACGAACCACAGACCGCACACGCCGACCCGATAATCGGTGTATCCCACGCAACGAAATCGCACGCCGGGTATTTCTCGCAGCCATAAAAGATGCGACCGCGTCTGCTTCGCCGCTCGAGTATGCGCCCACCGTCGCGCGGACACACCACACCCGCATCCTTGACGATCGGCTTTGTCGTTTTGCATTCCGGATAACCCGAGCAAGCGAGAAACTTGCCGAAGCGGCCGGTCTTGATCTTCATGGGGCGCCCGCAGGCCGGACACACTTCATCCGTTTCGTCTTCTTCAAGCTCGACCTTGGGGAAAAGCTCCTCAGCGCGTGCTAAGTCGGCCGAAAACGGATCGTAAAATGCCCGCAACAGTGACACCCAATTGTCTTGCGCTTCCTCAACTTTATCCAGACGCTGTTCCATGGTCGAGGTAAAATTTTCGTTGACAACATCAGGAAAGTGCTCAGCCAGCAAATCGGTCACCACGATGCCGATCTCTTGCGGCACAAAGCGTCGCTCCAGCATGCGAACGTAGCCGCGTCCTTGAATCGTCTCGACGATCGTCGCGTAGGTGCTCGGACGCCCAATGCCCTTTTCTTCAAGCGTCTTGACCAGACTCGCTTCCGTGTAGCGCGGCGGTGGCTGGGTCTCATGCTCCTCGGGCTTGATCTTACGCGGGTCGAGTGCCTGGCCTTCCTCGATGGGCGGCAGCTGCTTGCGGCGCTCTTCTTCTTGCGAGAGATCCTCGTCGCGCGATTCTTGATATATGGCGGTGTAACCAGGGAATTTTAAAACGCTGCCCGTCGCGCGGAACGCACAATCATCCGCCTTAATGTCAACTGTCGTCTGATCGTAGATAGCCGCTGCCATTTGGCTTGCAACAAAACGCTCCCAGATCAGCCGGTACAGTTTGAGCTGCGCCGCATCGAGATACTGCGTCATGCTTTCTGGCGTGCGGTTCACATCGGTAGGACGGATCGCTTCGTGTGCATCTTGCGCAGTCTCTGAAACTTTATACTGACGACCGCCATGATATTCAGCGCCGAAACGGCCGATGATATACTCTCGTGCCATCAATTGCGCCGCTTCCGACAGCCGTGTGGAATCGGTGCGCATGTAGGTGATGAGACCGACGGTTCCCTCACCTGTGTCAACGCCTTCATACAAACCCTGCGCAATTTGCATGGTCTTGCGCACGCGCATCTTCAACCGCCGTGATGCCTCTTGCTGCAGCGTGCTGGTTGTAAATGGACTACGCGGGAAATCTCTTCGTTCGGAGCGCTTGATTCCGCTGATGGAGAATGCGGCTTTGTTAAGGCGCTCAGCTAACGCGGCTGCGTCCTCGGCAGTCGTTACATAGACGCTCTTAGCGCCGACGGCTGCCGCTACCTCATCGGGAAGATTAGCTTTGCGGCCGTTGACCGAAACCAAATCGGCATCGAATGTATGTAACGCATCGTGGTGGCCATGTGGCCACAGCGTCGCTGATACTGTCCAGTACTTATGGCGCTTAAACGCCACAATCTCACGTTCGCGATCGACAATGAGCTTGACCGCGACGGACTGCACGCGCCCAGCTGACAGACCACCGCGAACCTTGCGCCACAACAGCGGTGAGATCTTATAACCGACGAGCCGATCGAGGATGCGCCGCGCCTGCTGGGCATTCACCCGGTCGATGTTCAGCGAGCTTGGAGTCTTCAGTGCGCGCTGTGCGGCCGTCTTGGTGATCTCATGCAACTCGATCCGCTGGGGCTCGTCGAGCTTGAGCAACTGGGCGAGGTGCCAGGCAATGGCTTCGCCTTCGCGGTCAGGGTCGGTCGCAAGGAAAATATGGTCGGCCTTTTTTGCTGCGCTGCGCAGCTCTTTGATGATATCGCCCTTCCCTTTGATAGTGACATAGGAGGGCGTAAAGTCGTTGTCGGGGTCAACCCCCAAGCGGCTTTTCGGCAAGTCGCGAACGTGGCCAACCGATGCCAACACCTGGTAGCGCGAGCCCAAGAACTTTTTGAGGGTACGCGCCTTCGCGGGCGACTCTACAATAATGAGGGACTTTGACAAATAGGCCTTTCTGGGTGGGACTGCTCTGCGGGACCATGCCTGGCAATCCAAACGTCCCCTACTATACACTAGCCTGTCAATAGCTGTCAAAAGCGGGACAGCCAAAGCGGCCATGCAACGCCCGTGCTTCGGGCGAAACGGCGCCACGTGGACGAAGCATTTCCGATAGCGCCGGTACGCCTGGCGTTCCCTTCTCTTACTATCGACGATAGCGGGCGCAAGCGCGTTTATTTTGACAATCCCGCCGGCACGCAAGTCCCCCGAAGTGTGGCCCAGGCCGCTTTTGATTGCCTCACACGCACCAACGCAAACTTAGGTGGTGCGTTCATTACGAGTCACTTAGCAGGCCAGATCGTCAGTGAGGCCCACGCAGCCATGGCCGAGTTCTTGGGAGCAAGTGCTCCCGAGGAAATTGTCATCGGGCAAAGCATGACGGCGTTGACGTTTCACATCTCACGCAGCATTGGCAAAACCATCGGACCGGGCGACGAGGTTGTGGTGACGCGCATGGATCACGATGGCAATATCGCGCCGTGGCTATCGATGGCTGCCGATTGCGGCGCGACTGTGCGCTGGGTTCCCTTTAACGAGCGGACTTGGCGCGTCGAGCCAAGCGCACTTGATGCGGTATTGAACAAGCGCACCAAGCTGGTTGCGCTCAATGCCGCAAGCAATCTTACAGGTTCGATCAACGACGTCGCGGCGCTGGTCGAGCGCGTGCACAGCGTGGGCGCCCTTGCCTACGTTGACGGCGTGCAATATTCGCCGCACGTGCCCAGCGACGTCAAAGCGCTGGGTTGCGATTTCTTCGCGTGCTCATCATACAAGTTCTTCGGCCCACATTTGGGTATCGTATGGGGACGAAAAGAACTGCTGCAGTCGTTGCATCCTTACAAGGTTAGACCGCTCGGCGAGGAACTGCCCGAGCGTTGGGAAATGGGCACTTCGCAAATCGAATTGCTGGCAGCGCTTAGCGCAGCAATCGAATATTTCGCTTGGCTCGGCTCACTTGTCGGAGCAAGCGGCCAAAGACGCACCCGCATCCGAGCTGCGTTCGCTGCGACAGTTCGCTGGGAGCAAATGCTTGCCGCGCAATTGATAGCCGGCCTCAAAGAAATTCCCGACGTGCGAATCTGCGGCATTACCGATCCCGCAGATGGCGAATGTCGCGTTCCGACAATTTCGTTCACCCACCCACGCCACGCACCAAGGGCGGTCGCCGCAGCGCTCGCCGAGCGCAATATTTTTGTCTGGTCTGGACACAATTACGCACTCGAGATCGTTCGCGAGCTCGGCATTCCCGAAGATGAGGGTGTGTTGCGAATCGGCATGGTGCACTACAACACTCCCGAAGAGGTGGAACAAACTATCGCGGCGCTGGAAGAAGTTTTGCGCTAGCGCGCAGCCGCTTTTTGGCCTCGGACCTCTGGCTGCTGACCGCCCAGCTCTTGCACCTTGTGGCAGGCTACTTGGTGGCCGTTGTAACTTAACAGTTCGGGCACTTCGGTGATACAGCGGTCGTAGGCGATCGGGCAGCGCGTATGAAAACGGCAACCGCTGGGAGGATTGAGCGGCGACGGAATATCGCCTTGGAGAATGATGCGTTCCCGCCGCGCTTCCACGCGCGGATCGGGAATGGGTATCGCCGACAGCAATGCCTGCGTATACGGATGCAGCGGCCGGTTATAGAGTTCATTGCGATCGGCAACTTCCATGATCTTACCGACGTACATCACCGCCACGCGATCTGAAATGTGGCGCACGACTGAAAGATCGTGAGCAATGAACAAATAGGTTAGATCGAGTTTTTCTTGTAAGTCCTGCAGCAGGTTTACCACTTGCGCTTGGATCGAAACGTCGAGCGCAGAGACCGGCTCGTCGGCAACAATAAATTTTGGGTTGACCGCTAGCGCCCGTGCCACGCCAATGCGCTGGCGCTGGCCTCCAGAGAACTCGTGCGGGTAGCGATTTGCGTGATACGGGGACAATCCGACCGTGCGCAGCAACTCGCGCACCCGCTCGTCGATCTGCTTACCTTTTGCTAATTTGTGAATCACCAGTGGCTCGGCGACAATATCGCCCACCGTCATGCGTGGATTGAGACTGGCGTACGGGTCTTGAAAAATGATTTGCATTTCACGCCGCAGCGAACGCATCTCGCGCCGGCGTAAGCCGATGATACTGCCGCCTTCAAAGACGACGTCGCCGCTTGTCGGCTCGAGCAATCGCAAGATGCAGCGCCCCAAGGTCGTCTTGCCCGAACCCGACTCGCCCACCAGTCCAAGTGTTTCGCCACGTTTTATTCCAAATGAGACGCCGTCGACTGCTTTGACGTCTGCAACGTGACGCGAGAACACCCCCGCGGTAACGGGAAAATACTTCAAGAGGTCGCGGACTTCGACGATAGCGCCGTTAGTTGGTTCAGCCACCGCTTGCCATCGCTTGTTGAGCGCGCACGACGGTCGCGGGTTCGTGCGGTGTCAGGACACGCAGATCCAAATTTCTATTATCCTTATAGAGGACGCACCGCGCGATATGCCCGTCGCCGAAATCAATCAGGGGCGGGGGAACCGTGGGGCACTCGGGCAGCGCGTAGCGGCAGCGTGGGGCAAACGAGCAGCCTGCGGGCAATCGCAGCAAGTTGGGCGGCTGCCCATCGATCGGGACCAGACGTCTTCGCCCGCCCTCATCCAAACGCGGCAATGACTGCAGCAACCCCCATGTATAAGGATGCTTCGGGTCTCGGAAAATTTGATCGACCGTTCCGTATTCGACTAAATTTCCCGCATACATAACGAGCACGCGCTCGCAGACTTCGGCAACGACGCCAAGATCGTGGGTAATCATGATAATCGCCGAGTTGAGGCGGCGCTGCAAATCGCGCATGAGGTCGAGAATCTGCGCCTGGATAGTCACGTCTAAGGCGGTCGTTGGTTCGTCGGCGATAAGCAGCTGCGGATCGCAAGCCAGTGCCATCGCAATCATGACGCGCTGACGCATGCCACCGGAAAACTGATGCGGATAGTTGTTAATCCGCTTCTGTGCTTCTGGAATACGTACGATCTTGAGCATTTCGCCCGCA
>JBPYDX010000058.1:0-5978 GCA_051986115.1 Candidatus Eremiobacteraceae bacterium | reverse complement strand
TATGTCAAGATCGTCGGCTTTTCGTGGGCAATCCACTGTTACTTCTCCGTTTTTGGCGGCCGCATCGCAAGTGTATAAAGATACGCACACACGCTGGTAAAGCCGCGTCCAAGCATCCGCCCTACCTCAGGTTTGTCGGATGGTTGCCGCTGGGAGCCATGCGGGTCGAGCAAACGCCACATGATCGGCGAGAAACGGCAACCGCCTGCGTACCACCCTTCAGCAAGCTGACTGCGCTGGCCGAAGTATAGGGGGGTGTCTTCACGACGCATGCACCAGCGCAGATATTCCTCAACTTCCGGTCGCACCGACCAAGGAACCGATGCCATGCGGGCGGCGAGCACGACAGCCGCTTCCAAACGAACGGGATCGATCTGTTCTGCCCTGACAAGGGAACGCAATTTTTCAAGCTCTTCTTTGCTGAGCGAACGCAGCAATCGCGCCAGTAATACTGAATCGCGAAGCCGGTACAAACCAAAGGTGTAGCCGGTTGCGTGGACAGCCAAGTGCAGCGCCGCGCCTACGCCTCCCAAACACAACACTTTGCCTGCGGGACCGTCGACACTAACCATGAACGGCCTCAGCGCATCCCAGTTGAGCGGTAGCGAAAATTGGCCCGGTGGGGCAAGAGAAACGTGCAATTCGACGGCACACCCGCCGGCTGCAGGAAATAGCGGCGGGGCGTGATGATGGCGTTCGTAGCGTTCGCGTGTTTGCGGATCTCCCTTTTCGTAATATCCCAACGCGCGAAGCGCTGCAGTCGCAGCTTCGAGGTCAGTGCTCTTCACAAGGATGTCGATATCTGAGCTTGCGTGCAGTGCGTCTTCTGCCTGCGCGCGATAAAGACGAGCGGCACCTTTGAGCAATGCAAACGGGACTTCTGCTTGATTCAAGGCGTTGATAATCGGTTTGGTTTGTTCACGAACGGCAAGGCCGATCAAAACGGTGTCGCGCCCAACCGGCTGCAGCGATCGCTTGATGTAAGCACCGGCTGAGCTTGTGTTGCCCATGGAGGTTACGGCATCCAAGAGTGTCGCTGAGCAGCCGTGCCGACGCGCCGTGGCGCAAAGAGCGCTCGCGCTGCTAATGCGCAGCGAGCGATCCAAGGCACGTTTATCGTCGCGAATGGACGCGGCCATTGCTTGCACCAAGGCCACATACGGACGCTGGCGCAGCCACGGCAGGGCCCCAAGCACGCGACCAGTGACTCGACGAGCGTGAAACGGTGTCGCTCGAACGGATCGAAAATATGCTTTAGCGCGCCCGCGAAGCCAAAACAATTGCGTGTCGATTCGCGGTGCGTCCGGGCTCTCGCTCGCGAGCACTTCGGTTACTTTCCCTACCACCGTGCTGCGGTCTGGGTACTCAGGCGCCCAAGGTTGCGCGTCGCCACAGGTTTGCAGAACTCCGCCTCGCAGGCTCGTGATACGATGTGCAATCAGCTGCCCACCTCGTTCAAACACTACGATGTCGCCAAGACGGTTGTTGTCAGCCGACGGGGCTAGTTTGAGAACCATCGGCGAGCGCAGCAACGGGCTCATGCTCGAGCCGCGAATTAACAAGTGCGGAGCGTTGGCCGACCCGGTAAGCATCTTGACTGCCTCGAGTGCGAGTCGCCCTTCAAGCATTTCTGATCGTTCGATATCTTGCGTCGACATTACGTACCAACCACGACAAGCGGCCGAACGCCCTGCGCGGTTGCCGCTACAAGCATCGCAGTGTCATCGGGGGTGCCGAGCGTGAGCGAATAGGCACGCGCTTGTTGCAGCAGCAGTGCAGCAGCTGCGAGACGATCGATGCCAGGTTTTGGGCCGCAAAAGCCTGCTCTAAGCACCGCCAGAATCGCGTCCTCGGGCGCTAACGGGGCGACGCTTGGCACGCTGTCACGGCCTTCGATAAAAAATATCGCCGATAGTTTGCGCGGTTGGGGCTGCGGGCGGTTGCCGAGCAGGTCTGTGAACTGCACAAATTCCCAATCCGAACCTTCATGCTCGCGCAAGCGCGAGCCGATGCCACTGTCACCGGGGATGTCGTCGCAGGCGAGCAACTCCAGACCGCCTTTGCGGATGTTCATTGCTCTAGGGAAGGGATACACAAGACCATCGATGAGCGAGCAGCGCTCGTCAGTGTACAATCCCATACCGCGACGCGCGCACGCAATGGCCGTGGTCGACTTGCCACCGGTAGAGGTTGCTGATATTGCGATCGCGACGTTACCGACTTGGATTGCTGCGGCATGAAACGAGCTGACTTTCGGATGAACGTCAAAAAACGCGTGTTGCGTTACCGCATCGGCGAGGAAGGCGATCGTGCCCTGTCTATCCAGTGGCGTCGGATAGCGGTATGCTGGACCAGGTTGCGCCCAAAAGAGAGGTTCTCCACCGTCACCGGCACGTTGTAGCGCGCACGTCCACAAGTCCGGCTCACCTGCGCACAAAAAGCTCCGATAGCGGCGCTCGAAGACGCGCGCTTCGAATTGCTGGTCAAAACATGCTGCCACCCGGGTGCCAAACCAATCGAACGTTACGCGATGCTGCGCACGTTCAAGAAGCGTTGCTCTCTCCTGCGAAGAGAGCTCGATGTCTACAAGCTGCGCCGCAGTGATGTAGTTCAACGCAGGAGAGCCTCGATGGCGTCTGCGGCGCTTTGCGGTGAGTTGGCCGCCACTCGATAGCACGGCGTTCCTGCCAGCATCAGCGCGGCGCCAGCCATGCGTTCAAAGCCGACGGCTCCTGTATTGTGGCGTTGAAAAAAATCTACGGCGGCAAGGGCAGGGGGGACTTCTTGGACGTCAGCTTTTGTGTCGGCCGAGCGTTCGAGCATGATGGCTGCAGCCAAGGGAGCGGGTTTTGCAAAAATATGCTCGCCAAAAATATCACCTGGATCAATTGTATCCCAGACCCTGTCACCATGCGGCACGCGTGGAGTCGATTGTTCGCAGACCTGGCGCAGCCGGGCATCTGGGAAAAATGAAAACGTTCGCTCGCGAATCAGCAAAGTGCGCGCAAGCCCTGACACAAGTCGGTCGGTCTTTCTAATAAAGGCAAATTCATCACTATAGAATCCAGCGCCACGCGACAAGAGCTCGAGTGCGAGCGTCGTCTTGCCGATGCCAGATCGCGCTGAAATGATGATTGCTCGATCGTCCATCCGCAGCGCAGCAGCATACAGCGAGTGCCAAGCTGTGTTGCGCCGAAAGCTCGCTCGCATTAGACCGCTCGAGCCGTAAAATGCCAGCCGGAAGGTTGTGGTTGGCTTTTCTTGCTTGTCAGGCAGCGGCTCGCCATTGAAAAGAAGCCAATGTTCTCCCGACTGCGCCAAGATAGCGGCCGTGTCCGTTTCGACGGTGACTGCAGCTGATAGCGGCACTCGCACTCGACGATATGCGGAAGCGAGGTAGTCGAGGACTTGGGGCTCATCACTGTGCACGATGAGCTGACGCTCGAGTGTCTGGAAAACTTCGGCGTTAAGCTTCTCGACAGATCCGTGAGGCGAAGCAGCGAGCAACGTCGTTCCTTTTCAGCGGATAGTGACGAGCGAGGGGCTCGATGATACGCCACTCACTCCCAACGCTGTCGCACGGTGATTTTTGGGGGATGAGAGCGCCTCATCGCGCTCGGCCGCGGATACCCGCAGTACCTGCTTAGGTGTTGACCAGCCGGGTGCGTTTTCCTAACGTCATTTTTGGGAATGGGATTGGGGCAAAAGGCTCTCGCGGCGCTATAGAAAGAAAGACGCGACCTGGGCGATCGCGCCTTTCAACGGACACGAGCCTTGGGCTTAGCTTGGGTACTCGCAGTGACTGCCGGTTTCGTAGTGGCTCCCGAGCGCTTGTGCAAGGACGACTGTCGCGTCGAGTGAGGCGATGATTTTGGGTGACGAGTACATGCAGATGATTTCCCTTCCGGAGTCTGTATCTTGAAAGAGCGCCTCATCGCGCCCGACGCACGGTCTTACCCGAGCGTCTGCAGATGTGTTGTCTGTGATGCGCGCAATTCCTCACAGCATTTCGCATTGAAGTCTTGGTACCAAAGGCTGCCTCATATGAACGTTTTTTTCGCGCTGCTAGGGCTGCGGGGTCGAGCAGCCGATATCATATATAACCAATGATGTCTGGAGCCGGACTTGCGGTTGAGCAACTCACTCGCCGCTTTGGAAAGCTCACCGCGGTCGACAATCTTTCGTTTCGCGCCGACCGCGGTGCTATTTTAGGCTTGCTCGGGCCAAACGGCGCCGGCAAGACGACCACGCTTTTGTGCCTTGCGGGCCTATTGCGTCCGGATAGCGGATCGATTCGCTTCGATGGGAGGCCGCTTGGCGCTGACCGCGGCCGAGTCATCGCGCTCATTCCCGAAACACCCGAAGTGTATTCGATGCTAACCGTGTGGGAGCACTTAGTTTTTGTTGCAAAAAGTTGCCGCCTGACTTCAGCGTGGTCATCTCGGGCGCAGGATCTGTTGCGCCGCTTAGATCTTTACGAGCATCGCGACACATTGGGCGAATCATTGTCAAAGGGCATGCGACAGAAAACCCTCATCGCCGCAACGGTGTTGGCCGGGGCTCCCGTGGTTTTGCTTGACGAGCCGATGATTGGCCTCGATCCCAAAGGGCAACGCGAACTGCGCGCCATCTTGTTGGAATTGCGATCATCGGGGACGGCCATCATTCTCAGTACGCACTTGCTCGAATCGGCAGAAATGATTTGCGATCAGGTGCTGGTCATGAACAGAGGTCGTGCCGCAATGAATGCGCCCATAAACGAGCTACGCTTTGGCGAAGTGGGCCGCAGTTTGGAAGACATTTTTTTGGAAGCAACAAAATGAACGGCGTGGCAGCATTACTCTATTTGGAATGCTGCATCGCGGTCAACAAGCTGCGTCGCCTCTTTCATCAGCCCGCCCGCCTCACGTTGTGGGCGCTTTTTTTCTTGTGGTTTGGGTTCTTTTTCTTTGCGCGCGTGGCGTGGCTGTCGCAAGGCCACTACGCACTTTTTATGCCGGCAACGACGCGCCTGCTCTACACGTTTGTTCCGGCGGTGTACATCGCACTTCTGGGGATGCAGATCCGCTCGGGCGCACAACGTCCACCGGCGGCATTTGCCTACCCAGCGGATGCGCGCTTTCTCCTAGGATCGCGATTGTCGCACGTTCTCGTCGTGTTTTGGCTTCAGTTGCGCGAGGCGACCTTCCAAGGCAGCCGGTTATTCTTGGGATTGTTCTTCCTGTCGTGGTACTTCGCGCCAAGTACGCTCGGGCTCGTGTTTGCGACGCTGGCCATGCTGTGCGCCTATGTGATCGGTTTTGGTCTTCGCCTGCCGGTCTTTTTGTTGCAACGCCGCTTCCCTAAGGCTCCGCTGCCCTTATGCGGGGCTGTGCTCATCATTGCGGGGGTGCTGACCCTGGCCTACCCGATTGCGCTGGCGTTCTCGTCCGGCAATGTGCGCTTGAGCTTTATCGCCGCGCACACGGTCGTGTATCCTCCGGGGCTTTGGATCGTACAAGCACTGAGCGAGAACGTCGTTGGACTCACAATCATGGTTGCGCTGGCGGCGCTCGTCGTCGCGTTGGGATCGCTTGCCGCCACCGATGTCTATCCGGAAATTTGGGAAGCATCGTCGCGGCTGTATGCCCGGCGCGCCATTGTAGCTAGTGGCCGTGCGCTGTGGAACCGCGAAGCGTTGCGTGAACTCGCCGATGCCGACGCAGGCAGGCGCGTAGCGACGCTGCAACGCGTGGCGTCAGTGTCCGGTAACGGCGCACCAGCCGGCGCTTGGATCATTTTTTGGAAAGACTGGATTGCGTTGCGGCGTTCAGCTGGCGGTCTGCGCTGGCCTATCTTTTGGGTTCTGTGCGCTTTCTTTTTTGGTTATTTGATTGGGCTTGCCGCAGCTGACTTCGAATCAGCCCTGCTCGTGGGTCCGGTTATTGCCATCGTCAACATCGTTGTGGTGATCGGCTCGCAAAGCACGATCAACCTCG
>JBPYDX010000057.1:0-2228 GCA_051986115.1 Candidatus Eremiobacteraceae bacterium | reverse complement strand
ACCGTGACGGTCTTGGCGAGATTGCGTGGCTGGTCAACGTCGCAGCCTTTGTGGTCGGCGATGTGATATGCGAGCAAATAGAGCGGCACGACGTTGATAATTGGCTGAATGAGATGGTGTGTTTGCGGCACGGTAAAGACCACATCGGCATGTTCGAGTGCAGCATCGTCGTGGGGGTTTGCCACTGCGATGATGCGGCTATCACGCGCTTTGGCCTCAGCCATGTTTGAAAGGATTTTCTCTTGGACAGGTCCACGCGTCGCGAGGACAACGACAGGCACGCTTTGATCGAGCAGGGCGATCGGCCCGTGTTTCATTTCCCCGGCCGCGTAACCCTCAGCGTGAATGTAAGAAATTTCTTTGAGTTTCAGCGCACCTTCGAGGGCAATCGGAAAATTGACGTGGCGGCCGAGATAGAGCATGGTCTTGGCGCCTGCGATACGCCGCGCCACGGGAATGACCTCATCGTCAACGTTGAGCGCTTGATCGACAAGCGACGGCAAGTCGCGCAGTGCTTGACCTAATTCGTTCAGAGTTTCGCGGTCGATCGTGCCGCGAACGCGGGCGAGGTGCATGGCGAAGAGCGCCATATCAACGCATTGCGCAGTGAACGTCTTGGTTGCCGCCACGCCTATTTCGGGTCCAGCTTGCATGTAGAGCTTGGCGTCTGCAGCGCGCGCGAGCGCAGAGCCTACAACATTGGTGACGGCAAGCAAGATCGCTCGAGCTGTCTTGGCAATGCGCACTGCCTCAAGCGTATCGGCTGTCTCGCCGCTTTGCGAAACCGCAATCGCAAGGCTTTTCTCGTCAACCACTGGATCCGAATAACGAAACTCCGACGCAAGTTCGAGTTCGACCGGCAATTTTGCCAGACTGCGAATCAAGTACATCCCATAAGCAGCCGCGTAAAACGCTGACCCACACGCAAACATCGAGACCTTTTCGAAGTCGCGAAGCCGCTGGTCGGAAAGGCCAAGTTCCTTCATGTCGACGCTGTCGTCTGGGCGCAACCGTCCGACCAGCGTATCACGTACGACCTTGGGTTGCTCGTACATCTCCTTGAGCATGAAGTGCTTGAAGCCGCCCTTTTCAGCGGAACGGACATCCCAATTGATGTTGGTGACCTCGCGGTCGACGCGCTTTCCGTTAAAGGTCGAGATAGTAGCCCCATCGCGGGTGACTACGACGACTTCGCCTTCCTGCACGATCAGCTCGCGCCGCGTGTAGTTGAGAATGGCCGGAATGTCTGAGGCAACAAACGTTTCGCCTTCGCCCAGACCAACGATCAATGGTGATGCGCCGTTGCGGGCGAACACAAGCTGATCTGGTGCGTCAGCCGCCAAGACTCCAAGCGCGTATGCACCGGAAACAGCTTTGAGCGTTTGGCGCACTGCTTCGACGAGATCGCCTTGGTAGTAATCCTCGAGCAAGTGTGCGACGACCTCAGTATCGGTCTCGCTGACAAAGCGGTGCCCCTTTTTTATCAACTCTGCGCGCAAGGCTGCATGATTTTCAATGATACCGTTATGGATAACCGCGATGCGTCCGTTGCAATCAAGATGAGGGTGCGCGTTAGAATCAGAGGGCCGTCCATGCGTTGCCCATCGTGTGTGCCCTATGCCAGCGGACCCGGAAAGCGGAGAGGTAAGCAGCACTTCTTCAAGGTTGGCAAGTTTGCCGACGCGTTTTGATCCGAGCACGCGTCCGCCGTTGACGACCGCGACCCCGGCCGAGTCGTAGCCCCGATATTCAAGCCGGCGCAGGCCGTCGAGCAAGACGCCAACGACGTCGCGAGGTCCTACATAGCCAACAATCCCACACATCCCTGTATTGTCTCCTACGACCCGCTTCGCCCGGGCAGTCGTGCGACCTTGAGCCGTTCGGCTACCAAAATCGCCTGCAGCTCAGAAACTGCGCGGGTGATATCATCATTAACAACGCGATAATCAAATTGTGAAAGCGCATCAAGCTCCTCTTGTGCGATCTGCAGCCTTTCATCGATTTCCTTAGTAGAGTCTGCATGACGCTGCTCGAGGCGGCGTAGCAGTTCCACTTCGGAGGGTGCAGTCAAAAACACAAGCACCGCTTCATTGAATAGGGCCTTCAAAGCGCGAGCGCCATTCACTTCAGGCTTGAGGATAAGGTCGCGTCCTTTAGCTAAGGCTTCTTCCACAAACGTGCGTGGGGTACCGTAAAGATTGCCCGCATACTCTCGGGTTTCCAAAAAT
>JBPYDX010000056.1:0-3771 GCA_051986115.1 Candidatus Eremiobacteraceae bacterium | reverse complement strand
GCAAGCGCGGGGGCGATCTTCCAGGCCGCCATCAAAAGGGGAAAGTTCCAAGGAATTATCTGACCAGCGACCCCCAACGATTGTGGCTTAACGTTTGGAAAAGCCCACTGCAGTTTATCTGCCCAGCCCGCGTAATAGAAAAAATGAGCCGCAGCTAGCGGGATGTCAAAATCCCGTGACTCGCGGATCGGTTTCCCGGTGTCGAGTGACTCGAGTACTGCAAGCTCGCGACTACGTTCAGTGATCGCGCGGGCGATGCGGTATAAGTACTTTGCGCGAGTTGCTCCCGGCATTTTGCGCCAGTGTTTCTCGTAGGCGATGCGAGCGGCACGTACGGCAGCTTCTATGTCGCGTTCTCCAGCATCGCCGACCGTCGTCAAGACTTCTTCTGTCGCGGGATTGACCGTTTTGAAATGGCGCCCGCTCTTTGGTTTCATCCATTTCCCGCCAATGAAGAGCTCATATTGCTTGGCGAGCTTTAGGTAATCATGTGCTTCCGGAGCGGCGGCATATTGCCAGCGTAGTCTTGCCGGCGGTTGTACAGCCAGCCGCACCGCGGGGCTTGCAACCCGCTTAGCTTTGAGAGATCGCGCGCGCTTGGGCATGAGTGCTTAATCCTTAGTGAAGTAGTCTTCGGACTGATAGACGCCCGTTCGCTCGCGTGCGAGCTGCATGAGCGCATCGTTGAGCAATGAGCTTGCGCCGATTCTAAAATACTTTGGGTCAATGCGTGCATCGCCGAGCGTTTCCTTGACGAGGACAAGATACTGCAACGCCTGTTTTGCGGTTCGAATGCCGCCCGCGACTTTCACGCCGACCGCGCGCCCCGTGCGATCCTCATAGTCGCGTACCGCAGACAACATGGCAAGGGCGACAGGTAATGTCGCGGCGGGTTGCACTTTTCCGGTTGAGGTTTTTATAAAGTCTGCGCCTGCTTCCATGGCGAGCCAACTCGCGCGAGTAACGTTGTCGTAGGTCGCGAGTTCGCCTGTTTCAAGAATAACCTTAAGGGTTGCCTGACCACAGGCTTCTTTGACGGCCGCTATTTCTTCAGCCACATCTCGAAAATGCCCAGCGAGAAACGCACCTCGATCGATGACCATATCGATCTCGTCGGCACCGGCTGCCAAGGCATCGCGTGCCTCTTGCAGCTTGACATCTCGTGGTGCAAGGCCGCTGGGAAACGCTGTTGCTACCGAGGCGACTTTCACAGCGGTACCTGCAAGTGCGTCCTTCGCTGCGGAGACGAGTGATGGATAGATGCAAATCGCAGCTACCGATGGGATCGTTCGGTCGTCTGGGTCCGGTGTAATTCCCTTTTGGCAAAGCTGGCGAACCCGCTGCGGAGTATCTTTGCCCTCAAGTGTCGTGAGATCCATGCACGAGATAGCCAGACGAAGGCCGGCCACCTTTGCGGCGCGCTTAATGCTGCGCGTTGCCAGCACCGCAGCGCGCTCTTCGAGACCGACGGCATCAACCGGTGTAAACAAGTGCAAGCGTGAAGGTTCAAGGCGTTTGCGGCCGCGGACCTTCAGCTCGCGAAGCTAGGCTATGTGTGCCAGTAGACTAAAACGGTGCGCAAGATCGCCTCAAGCCCGGTCTCTTTGCGATCGGGAATAAGCGTTCCGTACTTCTCCGTTGCGGTGTTTTGCGACACACGAAACAGTGCGGTCGCGAGCACGGGCGGAAGCAACGTTAAAACCCACTGAGCAAAGGCGCCGGCGGGGGTTGGCAGCGGCGCTGAATCATGCAATTCTGGAAAGCTTGATACAGCAGCGTTGATAACCATTGCCGAATCCTTGACAGCCTGCGTAAAGTCAAGCGGGCTCGCCTCGCACGCAGATCGCAATTGGGAAATTAGCTGATCCTTATCGGCAGCGGGCGAGAGTAGCATCTTTGGACCTGTCTCCGCTCGCGTCATGCCGTCAGCAATTGTTTTCACCGGCAGTCGTTGGTAGTCAAGAAAATCCGGTGTGATGATGCCTTGCCATTGGCGCAATGGGCTTAGCTTCTTGTTTTGCCATGTCGTGCGGAAGAAAATCATGAACGCGGTCGCCAGTAACTGCTCGCAGGCAACGTACGATGGAGCGCTGAGGATCGGGTAATCGCGCAACACGGCCTTGGCCATGGCTTCAGCTAGCTTACGCTCTCCCGACGGGCCAACGCGGGGAGGCTTGCGCTCAAGTCGGCGCAGCATCCCGTCACCGACAACGAAGAATTTCCCGAGACTGCTTTCCAAATACTCGCCAACAAGGGTGACGGGAATGTCGTCGAGTCCTGCGATGACGAGATAGAATGCAAGCTTATCGACGCCTGCACCGGGGGCCAGCTTTCGCTCGACGTCGAGAGTGAAGCGGATGCGCTCTTCGCAGACATGCGGAATTTGACAGTCGGTTGAGGGGATGGGCGGCAGGCCTGTAAGCAGCCCAGCATTGACCCATGTCTCCCACTTGATGAGATCAAACGTATACCCAAGCAGCGCGAGGCGTTCGAAAAGCTGAAGGAGCGGAATGAAACCGGTCGGACGTTCGCTGGGCAGCTCGCCTGTGAGACCTTTTGTGGCTAACACGTGATGATCGCGCGTGTCGCTAGTTTTGGTCGTACGCGGTGTACGTCATCGTGCCCGTTGCAAGCGTCGTTTTTGCCTGGTTAGCGTCGTATTGCACTGCAGCACCAGTGGCGCCAGCGAGATCCGCATTTGCGCCAGCGTCAATTGCACCTTGAACAGTGCCCGCACCGGTCACGTTGATCGATCCATTGGCTGCGTACACCGTGGCGACGGGCTCGGTGCCGCCCGCTGGCGAGAGCGAAATAGCGTCGGTCGCCGACGACCCACAAGGGTTGATCGAACCGGGATCGCTACCAAGCACCATCAACATCGTGTTGGCCGGCAATGGTACTTGATATCCTCCGGATCCGCTGGAAGACACAACACCCGACACGACAAGGACGCCCTGGCTGCTGTCTTGGTCAACGAGTGCGCCGGTCCCGCTGATGCACAGATTGCCATTGATGTAGACGTCCGTACCGGAAGTGAAGGTCACGGTTCCAGCCGTTATGTTGACATTACCATTGATATACATGTTGCCAGTGTATGGCGTAGTACTGCTTGAAATCGAAGAACCGGCATAGGTCGTACCTGCTTGCGCGATCAATTTAGCGTTTTGCGTTGCTTGAGCAATTTGCACAGAACTTGGAAAATACACCGGCGGCGCACCAGCGGTGCCTCCGAGTGCATTTGTGCCGACGGCGTACGTCGATCCCTGAAGCGGAGTAAAGGGGCTGCCCGTAAGCGTAATGTTGTTGTTAGCGTAAATATTTGCGTCCATCGGATTCGCCGGATCCGCTAAAATGCCCATCGGAGTAATGTCGTTTACGTTCTGGACAGCGTTGATTGCTCCGGGAGGCATAGTGAGTGGAGGCGCGGGCTCGGCGATGGCCTCAACGTAAACCTTCCGATTTCCGCTATTTGTGGCATCACCGTAAATATAGGCTGAATGGGCCGGCACGTTTATGGTTTGCCCTGTCGCTAAATCCGTAGCGGATGTAGCGGTGGGGTTTGGAATATTATTGTCGCCCATGCACGAGCGATAGCTTGCCCCATTAAGCGTACCCGTGACGCAACCGTTAGGTTCGCCTGGGTTTTCAGCGAGACGGTTGAGCGCGAGATTTGCTGCTGCTTCAGCGGAGTTGAGCACGCCATACTTAATTCCAACGGCTTGCGCTTGCGTTGCGGCATTGAACGCGCCTGTCACCACCAAGATGGCGATC
>JBPYDX010000055.1:0-7061 GCA_051986115.1 Candidatus Eremiobacteraceae bacterium | reverse complement strand
CGCAGCCCCCGTCGATGATCCGCCGACTGGTTCTGCGATAAACGCCGCTACATTTTGCGGTCCGAGTGTTTGAATGGCATTTTCCAGCGCCTCGCCCGTCATCTCCGGCGCGTTCTCACCCAGTTCGCCTGCACGGTAGGGATAGGGTGCGCCGATCATATGCACGTTCACAAGCCACGGTTCGAACAGCAAGCGATAGTGCGGCCGCGCGGAAGCCGACAGCGCGAGCAGCGTGTTGCCGTGATAACCGGGTGTTCGAGCAATAATGATACGCCGCGAGGGCTGTCCGCGTTCGACATGATATTGCCGCGCTAATTTGAGTGCGGCTTCAACCGCCTCGGAGCCGCTGCTCAGAAAGTATGCTTTGTCGATTCCGGGCGGAGCAAGCTGCGCGAGCGCGTCCGCAAGTTGTTCCACCGCTTCGGTGGTGAACATCGTGCCGTTCACGTAGGCAATGGTTTTTGCTTGCGCTGCGATGGCGTCGGCGATCTCCGCAACGCCGTGGCCGATGCTTGCCACCATCGCGCCGCCGCAAGCGTCGAGATAGTGCTTGCCCGTATCGTCGTAGAGATAGACGCCTTGTCCGCGGACGATTTTTGGTAACCGGCGGTTGAGCTTGCGATAGAAAACGTGGCTGCTGTCAGCGAGAGGCATCTACAGAAGGCTTTCGGCGCTGTAAGGGACACTGGCCTGCGGTAGCACGCGCAGCGTCTGCAGCGCCAATCCCCAGATCAACGGCACAAGCGCCGCGTTGCCGATGATTGCGATTGTCAAAAGTCGCGACGGTGTTGATCCTAACGTCGCCATTGCAATTGCTTCGATAATCACGGCTGCCACGAGCAATCCAAAAACTTTATAGCGCGCAAGCGCGATAAGGTAAGCAACCGCGATCGACCAAAATGCGAAGAGCGCCTCGTTAATCGCGTACAGCCGCAACAGCGGCACCGCTCCCGCAAACGAAGGCCCATAGGTTATGTTGACGATCGGCCCCGGCAAGAGCGTGATCAGCGCGAAACCTGCAGCGATGCCGACAGCAGCAATAGCTGCAGCTGCGAACAGCACTCGGGAGAGTGAGTCGCGGCTGGTGTGCCATGCCGCGGCAGCTTTTGGCATTAAAATCAGAGCGACGAACCCAACGCCGAACGGCAACGTGCGGGCGACTGTTCCCGCTGCGCCATACCAACCAGCCGTTTCGCCCGAAAAATGATGCTTGGCAAACAGCATGTCGATGAAGAGCAACACGTTGGTAGCGCAGGTCACTGCGAACACCCGCAGCGCTGCCCCGCCAAGCCGCAAGTGCTCGCTGTCACCACGAGTTCCACTGGGCGCGTTCACGAGCGGCAGTGCCGCGACGAAAACAGCGACGAGCGCGCTTGCGATCAATCCTCCGAGTGCACCTGCAACGCCAAATCCAAGTGCAACAAGCAAGAGCGCAACCAGCACTTTGACTGCGCCCTCGCTGACAAAGGATGCGCCAAAAATTTCAAAACGGTGCGACCCCTGCGCGGCGCCTCGAACGAAGCCTACGAACATGCCGATAGCCACGTAGAGCGCGAGCATCCCCCACAGCAGGCGTTGCGTCACGTGCACGTAGGCACCGAGTGGCCAACTCACAAGCAACAGACCAATTCCGCACGCAAGCGCAATCACGAGCACGAAGCGACTGGCACTGCGTACAAACGGTGCGATCGCACGATCGGCGTGTGCGGTCCACATCTTGGCGGTCTCTTGCATCGCGACCGTGCCTAGCGAGAGTCCAACAACGCTGAGCATACCGGCAAGCGCCATCAAGGTCACGAGCGTGCCGTAGTTCGTCGGGCCTAGTCGCCGTGATAGAACGAAGTGAAAAACGTACGAAAAAATATTGCCGATAGCTGCTCCGCCGATAACCAGCGCCGCCTCACCAGAAAAACGTCGCCAATCAAACAGGCCGCGGTGGACGGGACTGCTAGCGTTCATTTAATAATTCTGCGACGTCGCGTTCGATGCGCGCCATTACTTCGGCAAGCGGCTTCCCGGCGGACGCTGCGATGTTGCGAACATCTTCATATTCGGGGCGCGCCCGTTTTGCGCCGGATGCTTCAACAATTTTTACGCGCACGGGGCCCAAGCTCGTCGTGAACGTCTCGATGCGCCGCGGCAGCGTCACGCGCTGCGTGCGCCAGCTGCGCACTCCGAGGCTGGTTGTTTCAGCCAGCATGACGGCGGCCACGCCATCAGCTCGATCGGCAGCCGCGAGCGCCCCCAAAAGGATCCCGGGGCGCCCTTTCTTCATGATAATTGATTGCGTCCACACATCGAGGGCGCCGCTTGCAAAAAGCCGTTCGAAGACATACTCGTAAAGCTGCGGATTCATATCATCGATGTTGGTTTCCATTTGCACGACGTCGCCCGCGTCGCTTGAACTAGCCGGCACATCCGCCGCTTCCCCCATCAGGACACGCAAAACATTTGGAAATGGAAAGTCGCTGCGGCCGGCACCGTAGCCGATGCTCGTGATCGTCATCGCTGGCCGTGGCTCAAAACTCGCCACGGTGCTTAGAATCGCTGCGCCGGTGGGGGTTACAAATTCTCCTTCGACGTCGAGCGCATACGTTGGTTTTCCGCGCAAGAGCTCAATGGTGGCAGGTGCAGGCGAAGGACCCACGCCGTGGGCGCTTGTGATGCGCCCTTTACCGCACGGCATCGCCGAGCAGTACACGGCGTCGACTCCGAGCATGTTCAGTCCGATCGCTGCACCTGCAATGTCCAAAATCGCGTCGACTTGGCCAACTTCGTGAAATGCGATCTCGTCGGCACCCATGCCGTGGACCTGACCTTCAGCTTGTGCCAAGCGGCGATAAATGACGCTTGCTGTCTGGCGAACTTTTTCTGAGAAATTTGCAGCCTCGAGAATCGTCAAAATGTCGCCTAGCTTGCGGTGCGCGATACCCTCATGATGATGATCGGCAAAATGATGGTGATCGTGGGCGGCGTGGGTAGGCGTCACGTCTTCGCCCGGCACATCGACATCAAGATACAATGCAGATAAGCCGCGCTTGGAAACTCGCTCCGCGCGAATGCGCCAACCACTCACCGGCAGCTTGTGGAGCTCTCGTTCCAATGATGCAAGTGAGAGGCCGGCGTCAACCAGCCCTCCTAAAATCATATTACCGCTCGCGCCGGCAAAGCAATCGAAATACGCGATCTTCATGTCATTGAGCGTACGCTTGTGTTGATGGCCCAGCTCACATTCTCTGCGACGATATGGGCAACCCGCCGAATGTCTTTTACGGGGATACCACGGCGGCGTAGAGAACGCGCTACCCGCGCACCCATAAACGAGGTCTACATGTCACTGGCTGCTTCCAACCCATCATTTGATAATCACGTCTTTCGGTTCGCCCAGCGCATGGGCCGTCTTCGAGCCAGCGCGATTCGCGAAATCCTCAAAGTCACCGAAATGCCCGACGTCATCTCCTTTGCGGGTGGCTTGCCAGCACCCGAGCTCTTCCCGGTTGCCCAATTTGCAAAAGCTTGTGACGAGGTGCTCAGGACGGATGGTCCGGCGGCATTGCAATACAGCGTGACCGAGGGCTATCAGCCTCTGCGTCAATGGGTGTGTGATTATCTTTCGCGGATTAATCACATTGAATGCACGCCGGATCAAGTGCTCATCATCAGCGGATCGCAACAGGGGCTCGACCTCATCGGCAAGACGCTGCTCGATCCAGGCGACTTCGTCATTATTGAAAATCCAGCGTACTTGGGTGCGATCCAAGCCTTTGACGCATACGAAGCGCAGTATATCAATGTTGCCACCGATGACAACGGCATTTTGACCAATGACTTAATTCGCGTGTTACGCGAAGCCAAGCGCAAACCAAAGCTCCTGTATCTCGTGCCCAATTTTCAAAATCCAAGCGGCATCACGCTCAGCCTCGAGCGCCGCCGAGAAGTTGTCGCCATCGCAGCGGAATACGGAGTGCCGATTTACGAAGACGATCCCTACGGACGTCTGCGATATTCGGGCGAGCACATTCCATCGCTCATGGCAATCGCGCACTCGCGTAATTGCATTTACATGAGTACCGTGAGCAAGACGATTGCTCCAGGCATGCGCGTCGCCTGGCTTGTCATCCCGCAGCCCGAGGTGTTCGAGCGAGTTGTGCCGGCAAAGCAGGCTGCCGATCTGCATACCTCAAGTTTTACGCAGCGCGCTGTCTACGAATACGCGCGGCATACCGACGTGTTTGAAGGACACATTAAAGCGATGCTGCCGGTCTACGCCCGGCGACGAGACCTCATGCTCGAAGCGCTGCAAAAGTATATGCCGCCGGGCTGCTCGTGGACGCGTCCCGATGGAGGACTCTTTTTGTGGGCGCGTGTTCCCGAAGAAGTCGATACTGAGGAGCTGCTTGCTCTGGCTTCGCGTAGCAAAGTCGCCTTCGTGCCGGGCGGCCCCTTCTGGGTGAACCGAGTCGTGCGCAACACCATGCGCTTGAATTTCAGCAATGCGTCCGATGTCATGATTGTGGAGGGAATCAAGCGACTCGGAGAAGCGATCAGGGCTTACATGGGCGGAGCCAGGTAGCATTGTGGTGTAGCCGTGCGCGGCTTGCGGCCGTCGTATCGGCGCTCACCATCGCAAGCACTGTAGACCCTTGGATGGCCGCGGCAGACGCGCTGCATCCAACGGTGACGCTGCGAGCCCAGTTTGTGGGTTTTTATCCCGGTCATCTCGTTCTGGATGGCATCGGTGAAGCATTTCTTGATGACGGCTACCTCCACGTTCACGCCGATCGCATCATATTAGATCTGCGCAACGATCGCTACGTGGCAGCAGGGTCGGTCACGGTCGAAGGCATGAATGTCGTTCACGGCGATGCGCTGGGCGTCGACTTGAGTACGCATCAGGGCGTGCTCGTGGACATAACGAGTGCGATAAGCAGCGAGGCAGTCAACGGCAGAGTCGTTGGCGGGCCGGCGCAGCTCGCCGAGGGGCAAGAACCGCTCGCGTTGCCCGACGTTGGGCTCGAGCAGCCGTACGCCCGTGCCTCGCAAGCGGTTGCCCACTTGGGAGCTGACGTGCGCTTGCGTCACGCGCGCATCATCGTTCCAGGGGGTGAAAGCGTCGCGTTGCCTTCGTACGTCTATACGTTTTCAACCAACCCGGGTTATTCAGTCACAAATATCGTTACCAACGGTGAAGATCTACCAATTTATTTTGGCAGCACGCCCAGCTCAATACAAGGCGTGCATCTTTCGTACAATACGGTTACCAAGATAGCAGTCGGTATCGACAGTAAGTTTATCAATAGCCAGTCCTACGATATTCTCTCGGCTTCGCCCATCATTGGTCCGGTGAAGAATCTGAACTATACCTGGCAAGATTACATCAACGATCACACGAGCCAAACTTTTAATTCGATCACGACCAGCGATATCGGTACCGAAAACAACTACGACTTGCGAGATGCGATTCATCGCTCGTTTCTCGAGCTGACCGCCAGCCAAGGTCTAGGCTACCATGGTGCGCAAATTGCTTGGCAAAGCTTTGACCAATACGTCGGCGGGGCTAGCGGCAATCGGCCCTTCTTTCATCTGCGCAGTGACTATGGCTATACCCACGTGCCCGAACAGCCTTCGTTCGACCCGTTTCCTCCCGATGCGCAGCTCTTGCGAACGCTGTGGCATACCGGACTTGAGGGTTACCTTGGATCGCAAACCTTCAATTTTGGCCCGAATGCGAGCCTCAACGCCACGGCAGACCTACGAGCTGAGTCGGACAATCTGCCGCACCGCCAGTTTGCCCAGGTGTACACGGTCAGCTTGTTCAACCGTTGGACGCGCAACGTGTCAACAAGTTTTTCTGACAGTGCGGCGCCCGTGATTGACAAATATCCGACTGAGGACACGATCTATCACAGCCGTATCAACGAGCAAACGCTGTCGTTGACCTACGATCACGGCGATCCATTTGGGCTGACTGTGTCGGGAATCCACGAGGGTTCCGTGACTGATAACCCTTCGGGTCTCGCGGTGATACCTTGGGGCGTCTCCGGTATTGTGCGCTTTCGGGTCACGCAGTCACTGTCGCTGCAACTTACGCGCAGCTACTTCTTTGGGTACCAAGGCGAGCGCTTTGGCGTCTTGGGAGTACAGATCTTACCATGAAGATTTTGGTCACCGGCGGAGCGGGATATATCGGCGCCGTGCTGTGCGAGCGCTTCCTGGCTGCCGGTCACGAGGTGCGCGTTCTCGATCGTCTGTATTGGGGCAAAGGCCCGCTTGCGACGCTTGCGGAGCGCATCGAATTGGTGCAAGCTGACGTGCGAGATATTGCCCCTGAGGTATTTGACGGTATCGAAGGCGTGGTGCACCTCGCAGGGCTGTCAAACGATCCGACTGCCGAGTATAACACGCAAGCCAACTGGGAAATGAACGCCGTTGCCACTGAAAAGCTCGCGCAGGCTGCTCGAGCGCGAGGCATCCGGCGGTTTACCTTTGGTTCGAGTGCATCGATCTATGATGGCTTGGGCGACGGCATTTTCGACGAAACAACCAGCGTTAAGCCGCGCGGCGCGTATTCGCAGTCAAAGCACGCAGCCGAAGAGGCGCTGCGAGCCGCTAGCGACGACCGTTTTGCGCCAGTCATTTTGCGTCAAGGCACGGTCTATGGATTTAGCCCTCGCATGCGCCTGGATCTGGTCGTCAACACGTTTATTAAAGACGCGCTGCTGCGCGGTAAGCTGTTTTTGCATGGCGGCGGTTGGATGTGGCGTCCGCTGGTCGACGTGAGCGATGTTGCCGAAGCGCATTTGCGCTGCATCGAGGCACCCTCTGGCAGCTTGGGTGGTGAGATCTTCAATGTCGTACACGAAAATTTTCAAATCCGTCAGCTAGCGATGCTGGTCGCGGGATCGCTGTCGCTACGCGGACGAGTTGTGCAACTTGAAGACGCTGCGGTCCCTGCCATCAATCGCAACTATCGGTGCACCAACCGCAAGTTGGCCGATAGCATCGGCTTTGTACCGCGTACAACCGTGCTCGAGTCTATCGAAGGTATTTTGCGCCACCTC
>JBPYDX010000054.1:0-5590 GCA_051986115.1 Candidatus Eremiobacteraceae bacterium | reverse complement strand
CTCTTCACGCCGGGCCCCGACGTCGGCGCGCGCACGTCGATCTACTTAGCTACCTCCGCGGATGTTGCCGGTACCACTGGCGCCTATTTCGCCAACTGTGCAGCTAAAAAGTCAGCTCCGCTTTCCTACGACGTTAATTTGCAAACGCAACTGCGCGAACTGAGTGCGGCGATGACGGGTGTTCCCACAGCACGACAGCAACCGCCAGGAAGCGTCTGAGCCCAAGCGTAAACTCTACTGAACACACATGCAGGCAGTCGTCCTTGTTGGCGGTGAGGGCACGCGTTTACGACCGCTCACCTATGCCGTTCCCAAACCGATGGCGCCGCTGCTTGGCCGCCCCTTCATCGGTTGGATCATCGAGCGCTTGCGCGAAGCCGGCGTCGAAGAAGTCATTCTTTCGTGTTGCTACTTGCCTGAAGCGATCGAAGCTTTTTTTGGCGATGGAAACCGCTTTGGCGTCAATCTTCATTATGTCTTCGAGGAAGAGCCGCTGGGCACAGCCGGTGCGGTCAAAAACGCAGTCCACAAAGTCAGCGGCACAATCTACGTCTGCAACGGCGATATTCTTACCGGTGTAGATCTCATCTCGCTGCGGGACGCTCATGCGCGACGCAACGCCATCGCGACAATTCACACCCGCAGCGTTGAAGACCCAAGTCAGTTCGGCGTGGTCGAAACTGACGACGACCACCGCGTCCGTCGCTTCGTCGAAAAGCCGAAGCCCGGGGAGACCTCCGCGCGGGATATCAACGCGGGCACATACGTGCTTGAACCCGAGGCCCTCAACGCAATACCGACCGGCCACAAAGTTTCAATCGAACGAGAAACCTTTCCCAAACTCATCAGCGACACCAATCGCGTTTATGCAGTTTCAACATCAGACTATTGGATCGATGTCGGACGCCCGTCTACATACGTGCAAGCGCATCGGGACATTTTAGACGGCACGTTTGAAAAGCCAGTCGGGGACGAAGTGGGCGATCGCATCTGGAGCAGAGATGGCGCTCCGCTTCCGCAAGGCGTCGACGCGCGCGGACCAATATATCTGGGCGCGGGCGTGCGCATCGAACCGGGTGCGCGCATTGGCCCATATGCAATTTTCTATGACGGCTGCCGCGTATCGCGTGATGCAGAAGTATCATCTAGTATTTTGTGGCCAGACTGTTTTATAGGACACGGCGCGTCAGTGCGGGACGCAATTTTGGGACTCGAAGTCGTCGTCGAACCAAGTGCTATTGTGGAACCAGGTTCTGTTTTGGGACGCGACGAGCGAGTTAGCGCGAAGTCACGTTAACGGTCTCTCAAGCTCGGCGCAGTCCGGTTTGTTTTCAGCCGCTCTGTGGTATAATGAAGGGGCAGCGCCGGACTTTGTGGTCTAGTGCGCGTCTCAATTCTGTTATAAAGGTTCTAATGCAAGCAGCGGCACGGTCGACGCTTCTCTTCAATGTATCCCTCGAGACACCGTCGAGGCCAGCAGTTCTTTTCGTCGGTTCGTATCCGCCCCGTGAGTGCGGCATCGCAACGTTTACCGAAGACATCCGCGGCGCGTATGACCTTCTCACTGGTGCTCCGAGTGAAGTCATCGCCGTCACCGACGAAGGCAAGCGTTACGATTATCCGACGTCCGTGCGAGGCGAAATCTTCCGCGACGACCGCCAGTCATATCTTAACGCAGCACGCATCGCAAACGACCACGCTGCTGACGTAGTCAACATCCAGCACGAGTACGGTCTTTTTGGTGGCGATCGCGGTGTTTATCTGCTTGACTTTCTGTCTGCTTTACGCAAGCCCGTTGTCTTGACGCTGCATACCACTTTGCCGAACCCCGACCCGACGATGCGCTTTGTGACTCGAGAGCTGTGCAATCGCTGCGATTCGGTCATCGTTTTAGCGTATACTGGGCGACGCATTTTGGAAGAGCACTACGATATCGATCCCCGTAAGATCAACGTCATCTTGCATGGCGTGCCGGATATCCCGTTGCGTCGCAGCCACCACTTTAAGCGCCGTTTGGGCCTCGAGCAAAATACAGTCATCTCAACGTTTGGACTTCTCAGCCGAGGCAAAGGCATCGAGTTTGTTATCGAAGCGCTGCCACGCATCTTCGAGCGCCATCCTGACGCTGTGTATCTGCTTCTCGGTGAGACGCACCCAGAAGTCAAAAAGCACGAAGGTGAAGCGTATCGTGAATCTTTGGCCAGACGCGTCAGCGAGCTTGGCCTGTCTGACCGCGTGCAGTTCGTCGACCACTACATGCATGACGAAGAAGTGGTACAATACCTTCAGGCGACCGATATCTACGTCTCGCCTTCGCTGGATCCAAACCAAATCGTAAGCGGCACCTTGTCATACGCCGTGGCTTGCGGACGCGTCGTCATAGCGACCGCATCCGTCTACGCGATTGAGTTGCTCGCGGATGGTCGCGGTGTCACCATTCCATTCCGCGACAGCGATAGCATCACGGCTGCGGTCAACGCAGTGCTTGAAGATCCGCAACTGCGCGCCAGCATAGAAACGACAGCCTATCGCTTCGGCCGTGCCATGACATGGTCGCGCGTTGCCAAGCGATACGCCAAAGCCTTCCGCGATGCAATCGCGCGGCGCGCCGGCGCGGTCAAGTCGGGAAGCGCGCTCGAAACGGCCGCCTCGAAGCTGTGGGGCGAAGCGCTCTCGCGCCAAGCGTCAACGCTTGCAAGCACGCTCGGCGAAACCATCAGCTCAAACTAGGTCCGTATTGGCGCAGCACTTTACGGGCGACGGCGTTGCCGCCACGCCCGCGCTCTTTTCAAAAACTACGCCGTTACTTGTCGCTGCTGTCGCTGGGCGAGCGCCTTCGTTTCAGCACTGTCGCCGCATGACCGATCATATCGGGATGGTGCAGTTCGCGCGTGGCGACAAACCCAATATGGACTTCGGCTACTGCCTCGATGACAACGCGCGAGCCTTCTTAGTATCATTGGTCGCACTGTCTCTCGATCCAAAGCTTGAAGACGCTCGCATCGTCGGCGAGACCGCGCTGACCTTCATGGAAAAGTGCCGACGCCCGGACGGACGTTTTCACAATCTTGTAGCACAAGACGGCAGCTTCACAGACGAGATTGGCTCGCCCGACAGCGTCGCTCGCATGATGTGGGCTTGCGGAATCGCCGCTGGTTGCGCACCTGTTGCGGCATGGCGCGAGCGCGCAGCACAGCTTTTCGAATCCGTGCTGGAGATCGAACACACGCTGTCACCGATAATGCCACGCGCATATGCAATTCTCGGCATGGCCGCAGCTGTCGCACCCGATAAAGCAGCTCCGATTGCACCGAGCCGCCCTGCTCTCAGCAATGCCACACTAGAGCGCGCGCAACGAACCTTGGAAAAATTTTGCGCCGCGGTTGTCCGGGATTTCGAGATCAACTCGACGGCAGATTGGCAATGGTTTGCTCCGCGCCTCACGTGGGGCAACGCCAGAATTCCTGAGGCGCTTTTGCGTAGCGCAGCAGCACTCAATCGCGGCGACTGGCAAGAAACAGGCTTTCAAGCTCTCAATTTTCTTGCTTCGATAACACAACCCGATTCAACGTTTGTCCCCATCGGCAATCGCGGTTGGTTTGAACGCGGTGCAGAGCGCGCCGTGTACGACCAACAACCAATAGAGGCGTGCGCTATGGTCGATGCTTGGCTCGCAGCAACCGCCTTGACAGACAAGCTAGAATATGAGGGCAAGGCGCTCGAGGCGTTTTCCTGGTTCCTCGGCCTCAACACGAGGCGCATACCTCTGGTCGACCCAAGCAGCGGCGGCTGCCACGATGGACTTGAAGCCAGCGAAGTAAATGCCAATATGGGAGCAGAAAGCACGCTCTCCTATCTCCAAGCGCACGCAAATCTCGCCGCCGCTTTTCGCAGAAAATATCAATGATAAACACGCAAGAAATCCAAGCACTCGACGCTTATTCGCAAGCCGTCGTTGGTGCCGTCGAACACATTGGGCCAGCGGTCGTCAGCGTCGGCATGGCGCGACAGGCTCCCGAACGGCTGCGTCGTCGCGGATTGCCCGAACTCAAAGGTTCTGGTAGTGGCCTCGTCATTACCCCAGATGGTTTCGTACTGACCAACAGTCACGTCGTTTCGTCAGCCGAGCGCATGGACGTAACATTTGCGGATGGTCGCGAGATGGCCGCCGCAATGGTCGGCAACGAACCTCACAGCGACCTTGCCGTGCTGCGCATCCCAGCCTCGGGCCTCCCATCAGCCGAATTAGGCGACTCGTCTGAGCTGCGCGTTGGCCAACTCGTGGTCGCTGTCGGCAACCCGCTTGGGTTTCAGGCCACGGTCACCGCGGGTGTTATTAGCGCGCTCGGTCGTTCATTGCGCTCCACCACCGGACGCCTCATTGAAGGCGTCATTCAAACAGATGCTGCGCTGAACCCAGGAAACTCGGGCGGACCGCTCGTGGATTTTCGCGGCAACGTCATCGGCGTCAACACAGCAATCATCGCAGGATCGCAGGGCATCTGTTTTGCGATCCCGGTGAATACTGCAAAGCTTGTCGTTTCGCAACTTATCAACTTCGGCGTGGTGCGTCGCGCTTATCTCGGCGTTATCTTGCAAATGACCGGCATCGAACGTCGCGCCATGAATCACTACCAGCTCACGGCGCCAAGCGCAGCCCTCATCACCGATGTTGATTCCGAAGGCGCCGCAGCCAAAGCAGGTCTTCGCTCTGGTGATTTCATCATCAAAGCGGGGGATCGCCCGGTGCACACACCTGACGACATTCAAGTCGTCCTAGGGCGACATCGAATCGGCGATCCACTTGTGATCGAAGTGTTGCGTCACGGCGAACGGCTGAGCATTACGACCATGCCGATAGAATTGAAAGAGGCAGCGTAGGCGTTCGAGAAATCTCACTGTCGATGGACGCCTTAGCTGCGCTTAACGACGAACAACGTGCTGCGGCTGCTGAAACAGACGGAGCCGTTCTTATTTTTGCCGGGGCCGGTAGTGGCAAGACTCGCGTGCTTACTCATCGCGTGGCGTATCTGCTCGAGCACCGCAAGGCACCCGCCTATGCCATTTTAGCCGTTACCTTCACCAACAAAGCGGCGGGCGAACTCAAAAGCCGCCTCGCACAGCTCGTTGGCGACAAGGCCGCCGGTCTTTGGGTTGGCACATTCCACTCTATCGGCGTTCGCATCTTGCGCCGCGACGGCAGCGCCGTTGGCGTAGGGCCCAACTTCGTCATCTACGATGAAACCGACCAGCGTGCGTTGATTCGCGAAATTCTTCGTGATCTCAATCTTGACGAGCGTAATTTTCCACCAGGTAGCATGCTTGCGCAAATCAGTCGGGCCAAGGAACGCTGCCTCGACGCCGCTGCTTTCGCTGCGAGCGCGGACGGCCATCTGTCGCAAACGGTTGCCTCTGTATACACCGAATACGAGCGCCGGCTTCATCGGGCGAACGCGCTCGACTTCGACGATCTCATCATGCGCACGCTTGCGTTGCTTGAGCGTCGCGACGAAACTGCTAAACGCTATTGCGAACGCTTTGCCTATGTGCTGGTGGACGAGTACCAGGATGTCAACGAAGCGCAGTATCG
>JBPYDX010000053.1:0-5000 GCA_051986115.1 Candidatus Eremiobacteraceae bacterium | reverse complement strand
CGAGGCCCTTGAGGCTTGGGTCCAGCAAGCCGTTGCTGAGTTCGACCTTGCTGCGCTGCGCATTTGGTTCCGGCTCGACGGTAAGTACGAACCAACCCCCCTTTTGACGTGGAGTCCCGATGGCGTGCTGCGAGGTGGATTCGACGCGCGGGCGGTTGGCTCGATCGTTCGGGCGCAGCGCGACCTGTTGGCGCTTTCCTCATCGGCGCCTCCCGCCGTAATGACCGTTGATTTCGACGAAAATTCCGATGCGCACGAAGCCGGTCCGCCGCTCAAAGTTGCAGGCGTCGCACTGGCTCACGGTGGCAGCTTAGTCGGCTATCTTGAGTGCCACAGTCGGATCGCGGGCCTCGCTGAAGCGGAGAGCACAAACCGGCTGCGCCATCTGGCAAGCCAACTTTCAAATATCGTCGCGGAAATCCGCGTGCCCACGTCGACTTCAGCCAAGACTCGCGGTCACGTGCTGCTGGTTGAAGACGACGCAGAACAGCGCAAGTTCGTTCAAAGCAGCCTCGAGCAATTCGGGTTCAAAGTCAGCGCTGCGAGCAACGGTGCAATTGGGCTCGTAACAGCCGAATCAGAGCATCCGGACATTATCATTTTGGACTGGGCAATGCCAGTGATGGATGGGCTGACAACGTGCCGCCGCCTCAAGGCGCAACCCAGCACGTCGGGCATCCCCGTCATGATGATTGCCAACAGGGTCGACGTCGATGACAAAGTCTTAGCACTCGAAACCGGCGTTCAAGATTTCCTTGTAAAGCCGTTGCACCCCAAAGAGTTGGCTGCGCGCGTCGCACAGCTCATTCATTGGCGCCGGCAGTTCATCGCGCAAAAGGCGGCCAGCGCGGGCGAGGCTGGCGACGAGTCACAAGTTGCCAGCGCCATCGCAGAAGCCAGTCTGAGCGTCGCCGACCAAGATCACTGGATGTTGGGTCTGGAAGCTGCGCGGTTGGGCAAGCACCACGAGGCGTTAGCAAACTTTGTAGCCGAAGCCGAGCAAGCAGAAAAGCTCAGCCGCTACGCCCGCGCTGCGCTTGCTTACCGCAGCGCGTCAGTCACGGCTGGCGAAATGCGTGACCGTGACGGCGCCAATAAATACCTGCGCCTCGCCGGCAAGATGTATTTTAGTTGGGCTGAGAACGATGACGATCCGGCCCACGTGCGCGACGCGTATGTCAATGCAGCGCGCTGCTTCCTCATGGCCGGTAACCTCAAGCTTGCAAAGAAATCCGTCGATTACGCGACCTCCATCGACGCGGTGCTTGCCGACGACCGCCCCACACCGCTGCAATGAAAGTTGTGCTGTTTACAGAGGGCACGTACCCTTTTGTCCGGGGCGGTGTCTCAACATGGTGCCAGCACCTCATTGCCGGCCTTGAGGATATTTCGTTCGACGTTTATGCGGTGATCGGCACCCCCGAGGGTCGCACCGAGTACACGCTGCCGCCCAACGTCACTCGCCTCATTCCGCTTGCGATGTGGGGCATAGAGAGCCTCCACGAATACAATCGTGACTTCTTGCCCAAACGCGCCAAACGCAGCCACGCAGCATTGCGATCTGAGTTCTTGCCGCTGTTTAGCAACTTTTTGGAAAACGTAGCATATGGGATGGAGTCATCAGATCCCAAAGCGCTGGGTGAGATTCTTGCTGCGTTGTACGTTTATTTTCGCGCGCACGATTATGACTGGACAATGCGACAGGAAGCCACGTGGAACGCAGCGCTCAGCTTTTTGCGCGCTCAAGCGTGGCACGCGCGCTTCATGACGATGCTCGAGGCCGTTGAAATCGTGCGAACGATGTATCGATACTTGATGCCACTTGCTATCGAATTGCCCGAAGCTGATGTGTACCATGCCTCAGTTTCCGGTCTCGCATCTGTCCCTGCCATCATCGCCAAGTACGCGCTTGGCAAGCCAGTATTGCTTACCGAGCACGGCGTCTATTTGCGCGAGCGCATTTTGGCTTTGGCGCGTGGCGGTTTTCCACTTTCTGATCGCACTATAAAGAAGAATCTCTTTTCTGCGTTCGCGCGTGCTGCCTATCAAGCAAGTGATGTCATCGCCCCGGTTTGCAGCTACAATACTCGATGGGAATCCTTTTACGGCGTTACGAGCGACAGGCTTCACATCGTCTACAACGGCGTCGACGCAGCCAAATTTGCCGACCAAGACTATTGGCCAACACGCCCGACGGTCGTCTCTGTGGCGCGCATCGACCCGCTGAAAGACATTCTCACACTCATCGCCGCGAGCGGCGAGTTGCGCAAGTTGGTTCCCGGCGCGGCAGTCGAAGTGTGGGGTCCTTCGCCTGACCCCGACTACCGCCGGGAATGCGAGCGGCTCATCGATGAGTTTTCATTACGCGACACGGTGTTCTTGCGTGGGCCAACTGAAGATCCCGCCACGGCATACGCACACTCCCACGTCGCCGTGTTAAGCAGCATCAGCGAAGGTTTCCCATTTTCAGTCATCGAGGCGATGATGTGCGCAAAACCGGTGGTCGCTACTGACGTTGGGGGTGTGCGCGAAGCCGTTGGTGATAACGGCACGATCGTACCGCCACGGCGCCCCGACCGCTTGGCCGAGGCGCTTGCGAGTTATTTGAAAGACCCAGATCATGCGCGAACGACTGGAAAGTCAGGCAGAGAGTTTGCCGTCGAACATTTTGACCGTAGCGTGTTCTTGAGCCGCTACCGCGACCTTTACACCATGTTGCGCGACAGCCAGCAAGGGGTTCAACTTGTTGGATGAGCTCAAGCCATTTGAAGATCGCGAGCATCAGCTTGAAAGCGCTGCGCGCACGATCATCACATTGTGCAGGCAAGATAAGTTCGGCAAGGGTTGGCGGCCCAAAGGCGTTGACGAGGTCGCCATTTTGCTCGAAAGCCTCGGCTACAGCCAAGAAGTAGTCGAAGGGCTTTGGTATGACGACCTTTTTGCAATGGCCGCAGATGTGTCGGTGTTGCTTAATCGTTTTATCAGCAATGAATCTGTCGCTCAACCTCCCGCGGCCGAATGGTTTACGCAGGCCTTTAAGGATTATGCGATCGGGTCGCTCTACTCGGGTCCTTGGCTAGCAGCAGTCATCGGGCTGTTTGTTTTTGGGGCGGCTTTTTGGTCGGCAACCGGCAATAGCATCGCGCTTTCGACGACGGCATCGCTTGGCATCTTTAGTTCCCTTGTCGTGACCGGCTTTTTCTCCCAAGCGATCGCGCGCAAACTGATCTTCTACTATTTGCAAGAAAACTTTCCGATGATTGAATGGATCATGAAGCGCTTCATGATCCGCGGCATTGTGGGACTTGTGGTGACGTCGCTTACATTGCTAGGGATTTTGTGGCGCCTTGGGTACGATCGGACCGAATCGGTGCTTGGTGCTTCCTTTATGCTCGCTGCGGGTCTCTTCCAGTTGTCACTTGCACCGCTCTATACAGCGCGGCGGTTCGGCTGGCTCGTCGCTGTCGGAGCGTTCACCGCGCTTGCCACAGCGGCGGTCTATCGGATTGGCTTCCATGGCAAGGTCATTGAACCGTGGCAACCGTTGACCGCTGCCATGACTGTGGCTGCGGTTGGAATCTGCGTTATCTCATTTACCTTTCGCTGGATGCACCGCCGAGCGCGCTCCACGACGTCAAGCGGCCAGTTGTTTCCGCCAAGCTGGTGGGCGATATCCCGCAGCGTGCGGCTCTACGCAATTTTCGGAGCCCTGTACTTTCTTGCTATCGTTATCGATCATGTTGGCGCGGGCGTGCTTTATGGCCACGGCCGCTACACCTACAATCCCGACTACGAGCTCGGTGCCGATATCGGGTTGCTTGCCATGGTGCCACTAACCGGTCTGATCAACGTCATCTTGGAACGGCTACCGGTCTTGTTGCTCGATGCGTCGACGCGTTTTCGGATTGGCGCGGAAGCAGCATTCAACGCACAGATTAGCCGCTATTTTGTCCTCAGCTTGCTATCGTTTGCAGGCGTCGGACTGCTCTCATACTTCCTCTTGTTGCCGATGGGCTTGCATCTTATAAGTCACACGGCCGCGGCCGCCGGGGTGAACGAAGGTCAAGCTCGAGTCGTTCTGTACGTCTCCGCGCTTGCGTATATCTTGTTGATGGTCGCGCTGTTCTCGGCGCAAGTCCTATTCTTTCTTAGCAAACCACGTGCGCCGCTCGCGGGCATCGTTGTCGCCGTGTGTATCATTAGTGGTGCAACCGGGTGGGCTATAGTCTCACACACGACAAACATAGCCCCCGTTTGGGGTCTGCTTGCGGGCATGATAGCCTTCAGCAGCATTTCCGTGAGCGGAGCCTATCGCGCTATCTCGCGTTTTGCGTACAGTTACTATGCAGCGTATTAGATCGTCCATCGTCGCTTTGTGCGCGCTTGTCGCGCTGTCCGCTGCGCCCGCGGGGACGAGCGCGCTCGCGCCAGTTCCCTATCTGCCTGACCCGCAAAAGCAAGTACTTGTTCTGATGTATCATCAGGTAACAACCAAGCCTGCTGGAGTAGCCGATGGCGACGGCCACTACGGACCCTGGATCACCCCGGCACAATTTGAGAGCGACCTCCTCTATCTTCGCGCTAAAGGTTTCGCCCCCGTCGATCCTCTCATCGCTCTGCGCTACCTGAGCGGTGAAGCGAGTCCCGACATACTGCCGGCACATCCCTATGTCGTCACCTTTGACGACGGCTATACCTCGGCATGGATAAATGCAACGCCGGTTTTGCGCCGGCACGGCGCCAAGGCGATGATGTTTGTTGAAGGAGCGCGCACTGACATCAACCCTGACCGGCTTACATCTGCGCAATTGCGCGCGATGGCCCGCAGTGGTGTTTGGGAACTTGAGTCACACGGTTATGCCGGGCACAGCAATCTGCAGATAGGTCCTCGTGATAATGATTTGTCACCGTATTGGTACGCAAATCTGCGGTGGTTAGCGGGCGCCAGGCGGCTAGAGACGCCGTCAGAATATAAGGCGCGCGTGCTAGGCGATTTGCGA
>JBPYDX010000052.1:0-12783 GCA_051986115.1 Candidatus Eremiobacteraceae bacterium | reverse complement strand
GTGAGCAGCTTTTGATCAAATTGATCGATGAGGCTATCGAGCGCGGCGCTCGTTGGATTACCCTCGAGGTGCGAGAATCTAATGTCGCTGCGCAGAACCTGTATAAGAAATACGGCTTTACCGTTGTCAGCACGCGACGCGGCTATTATTCAGATAACGACGAGAACGCGCTGGTCATGTGGGCCGGCAACCTGAAAGGGGCAGTCTACCAGAACCGCTTGAAAGCCCTGAAGGAGAGCCTTTCCTGAGGCAACCCGCTACCACATACAGCTCCGGACCTTCTAGCGGGCGTGAGTTTCTTGCCCTTTGCCGGGAAGTTCGTTCTGCGCTGACGCGCCATCGCTATCGGCACGTGCTCGGCGTGGCTCGCACCGCCGAAAGGCTTGCCCGGCGTTATGGAGTCGCAAGCGCCAAAGCGCGCGTTGCGGCCATGCTCCACGACATTGCGCGAGAGTGGACCGCTGATCGGCTTCTGGCGTACGCGCGACGGCATGGCTTGCGAATTTCTGACGCTGAACTCAAGACGCCGATATTGTTGCATGCTCCGGTAGCCGCGCACATAGCTCGCGAGCGTTTCGGCGTTGACGATCCGCAAATGTTGCTGGCCATCAAACGACATACGGTTGCTGAACCAGGCATGTCCGACCTAGAAAAGATAATCTACATCGCTGACACGATTGAACCATCGCGCTCGTTCGAAGAGCGCGAGCCGATTGCTGCTGCCGCTGATCGCTCACTAGATGAAGGGCTCAAACTGTGCATCAAATCCTCAATGGAATATCTCACCGAGCGTGGCATCCCAATACCACCTCAGACGCTTGCGCTGTACAACCACTTGGGTTAGTCGCGTGAAAAGTCGGTCGAAAAAAATCGTCGGAACAAACGGCAAGTCACACACGCGTAAACGCGCCGCTACAGTGCAAACGCTGACGCTCCAAAGGGATGGCATTGCGACGACGCGCGATCAGGTCAAGGTCCTCAGCAACACGCAGATCAATGACTTGGCGCAACGCTGTCGCGAAGCTGCGATCGAAAAAAAAGCCGAGAACGTCGTGGTGTTGGATATTCGAGGGCGCGCGAACTTCGCCGACTATTTCATCCTTGCTACGGGACGGTCAGTGATCCAAGTTCGCGCCATTGCCGACTCCGTCGTTGAAGCATCCGAGACAAAGTACGGCGCTCCGATTCGGACGGAAGGGTATAACGACGGCAATTGGATATTGGTGGACTACGGTTCGGTCATCGTACATGTGTTTACGCCGGGCGCCCGGGAGTTTTACAATCTTGAGCGTCTGTGGGCCAAGCCCACCGGATCGGTAAAGAGGAAAAAGTGAAAAGTACGGTCGTCAAACCTACGAACGGTCAGGCGAGCAAGCGAAAGCTCAAGACGCAGAACCGTAGCCGGTCTTCCGGGTTCAGCTTGCGCCGGTTAACAAAACGTCAACGAGAAAAGCTGGCTCGCATCTTTGTCACGGCTTTTATCGTTATCTTTTTGATTTCAATCGTTGGTGGCTTAGTGTACCTGGTCACACAACCGGGTGTAGCGCACTAGCTATTTGAGGAGCTCTTCGGCGATTATTGATCGCTGAATTTCATTTGTCCCTTCGTAAATTGCGAGAATGCGCGAGTCGCGATACACGCGCTCAATACCAGTCTCTTTCATAAAGCCGCTGCCACCGTGGATTTGGAGCGCGCGATCGACCACAAAAATGGCCATATCGGAGCAGTAACGCTTCACCATCGCCGCTTCGATGCTGAAGCGCTCTCCGCGATCTGCTTTCCATGCTCCGTGATACACCATATTGCGCGCCGCAAAGATTTCGGTGGCCATGTCGGCAAGCATGAACTGTACCGCTTGCTGCTTGGCGATTGGTTTACCAAACTGGATGCGCTCTTTGGCGTATGCGATGGATTTCTCCAGCATAAACTGCGAACTGCCCACGCACCCTGCGCCGAGTGAAAGGCGTCCCAAGTCGAGCGTCTTCATAGCAGTGAGGAAGCCGCTGCCAATTTTGCCGATGACATTTTCGGCTGGAATGCGTGCGTCTTGGAAGATCAGCTCGCAGGTATGTGAACCGTACAAGCCCATCTTGCGATCTTTGGGGCCGCGCGTGATGCCAGATGAATTGAGATCAACCCATAGCGCAGTAATACCGCCACGAGCGCCGAGCTTTGCGTCGGTTACTGCAAAAACCGTTGCATAATCTGCAAGGTCGCCGCTGGTAATAAAATGCTTCACACCATTAAGGATAAAGTTTTCGCCATCCCGTCGCGCTGATGTACTAATGTTGGCTGCATCCGAGCCAGCACCGGGCTCCGATAACGCAAAACATGCTAGCTTCTCACCTGCGCACAGTGCGGGCATAAATCGATCTTTAAGATCTTTGCTACCGTCGATGTGCATGGCCATCGCACCGATGCTGCAATGCGCACCGAGTAGATTAGAAAAGGCAGCACTTGCCCGGCCGAGCTCTTCAAGTGCGACACAATAGCCCAGCTCACCGACGCCAGCGCCGCCATACTCCTCGGCAAACGGCAATCCAAAGAGGCCCATTTCGCGCATCGCAGCGATGGTGGTTTGGGGAATCTCATCGCTCTCTTCCACTTGCTCTGCGATGGGCCAGAGCTCTTTCTCCACGAATTCGCGAAGCGATCGTTTGAGCAGTTTGAGATCATCGGGTAAATCAAAGTTGAGCGTTTGCTGCGATTGTGCCACGGTTGCCATGGGGTCGCGTTTCATGGAGGTCTCGAGGTCGTCCTTCGCCGCGGTGATGCAGACCACCAAGGGCGTGGCCCGACAGCCGCACAATAAAGCTAGGTGCTCGAAAGTATTCGCTCACAGCCGCTTTGGCGTCCGACGCAACCGTGGGCCAGCTGGCAAGCGGAAAGAGACGAACGTTTGCGGCGCTTTATTAACGAGCAAATTTATCCGTTCAGCCCGTTTTATAGACGGCTTTTTGACGAGCATCGTATCAAGCCGACCAAAATACGCGGTATCGCCGACTTACGCCATTTGCCGTTTACAACCAAGCATGATATCGCACCAACGCCCGACGACGCATTGCGGCCTCTTCAATTGGTGTTGCGTCCAGATGCGGAATCGATCCGCCACTATGCTCCCAAGGCTGTTGCGCTCAAAGTGTTGCTGGAGCGGTGGCGTTATGGAGCGGAGTCCGTTCAAAACCGGTTAAGCCGCGAATACCTGCCCATTCATGTTACCTATACAACTGGGCGTTCGTCGCAGCCCACCCAGTTTTTGTATACGTCAATGGATTTCGAACGATTGCACATCGTTGGCAAGCGGCTCATGGAACTGTGCGGAGCAAAAATGGGCGATCGCGCGCTGAACGTTTTTCCTTTCGCGCCACACCTTGCATTTTGGCAAACCTACGCAGTTGGCCAAGCAGCGACGATGCTCATCGTGCATACGGGCGGTGGTAAGGTCATGGGCACGCCGGGAAACATTGCTGCACTTGAACGCTTGCAACCGAACATGCTCATCGGTGTGCCAGGATACATTTACCATCTCTTGCGACAGGCGCTCGAGCAACGCGTCACACTGCGGAACTTGCGCCAAGTTGCTCTGGGAGCCGAACGCGTTCCCATCGAGCTCAAAAAGCGCCTCATCGATTTGTGTGCCCAGATGGGAGCCGACGGAGTCGCAGTGCAGGGCGTCTATGGTTTTACAGAAGCGCGCCATGCTTGGGGCGAGTGTGTGCCGCCTGACGCTGCCACTTCGTACGGCTATCATACGTATCCGGATTTTGATATTTTTGAAATTATCAATCCTGATACGGGCGAGCATGTTGGCGAAGGCGAGCGCGGCGAAATTGTGTATACCGCATTGTCGGGAAGGGGCTCGTGCGTTCTTCGTTATCGCACTGGCGATATTGCAGAGGGCGGTATTACGACGCAAGCATGCCCGGGTTGTGGCCGCATCGTACCCAGGCTCTCACAAGCAATTACGCGACGTTCCGATGTCGGGGAGTTCCAACTTACAAAGATACGCGGCACGCTTGTCGATCTTAACGGCTTTATGCCGGTGATGTCGTCGATCCGTGAAGTCGTTGAGTGGCAGCTTTTGGTTAAAAAGTGTAACGACGATCCCGATGACCTCGATGAACTTGAACTGTGTGTCGCCCTTACGTCCGATTGTGATCCTGAGGCCGTCAAAGCGCGTATAACAGAAAAACTACTTGCGGCCATTGAAGTTGCGCCTAACCGCATCAACGTCTTGTCGCTAACGCAACTTGAGGCAAACCTTGGCCTCGATACCCATATGAAGGAGATGCGCATCCGCGATCTGCGCAACGTGCTCAAAGCTCCGGTTGGGCAAGCGTGACAACCCTGAGGCTCGTTCTCGCCGTAACTTAAGGTTGTCGCGGGCGCGAACGCCGGGCTGAGAAGATCGCCGCTGCGATGCCGGCTACAATCGCGATCACGATAGGCAAGGTAAAGTTGTGCATAACGAGAGCCTTTCGCGAGTAGAGTAGCATGAGGCTATTTCAATAACCTTGAATCTAACTGAAGTTACCAGCTTGAGATTCGCTTTGGATGGGGAACAGACTGACTGTGAAAAGCGTGAACTTGGGTTCGGCATCATTAACAGCTGTGCTCGTAGCAATATTTTTGTCTGGTTGCATGCCACATATCGCGCCGCAGCAAATAGCGGTCACGCCACAGCTAGAGCACCAACTCGGCTTGCCACTTTATCCGAACGCGAAGCCAATTTCCGCGCAAGAATTCACTCCACCGGGCGCGGCCGCACGCACAACAACCGTGATTATGTTTCAAACCACCGACGACCCAAGCAAAGTTGAGTCCTTTTATCTCAAGCGTCTGCCGCCATCCACACGTAAGATGAGCATGTCGCTGGGATTTGTCAAACCAGAGTTACTTCAATATTTCGATGCACACGAAGTAAAACAGGTCAGCATCATGAGCATGATGGGTTCAACCATGATTCAGCTGCAATCAACGCCGCTCAAACGCACTCCACCTAGCCCGTAGCTCGCAAAATGTCGCTGACAGCGCGGTGACCTTCATCGATCGCCGTGTCAGAATATGCCTCGCCACTCGAATCGGAATTAGCGATCGCGATGCGGCCAAAAGGCTTCTTGGCGAGATCGCACGGCCGTTGCCCTTGCGGCCAATGCTCCCACAGTGATTTGTCGTATTCGTACGCATAGCCATGCGACCAGCGATTGACTGTGATCGCCGCGATTTCGGTTGCCGGGTCAAAGTGCGCCCCGGCGAGCATGTTGGCGAGTTGTTGGCGAATCTCGCGCTCGATCGCGATAAATGGTGTCTTCAAGAGCCCGTAGCGCCCTGCACGATACTGTTCCTTGGGAGGCAAACCATATTTCGTCGGTGCCCGCAGCATGAAGAGAATCATCGGGTCATCGGGCGATTTCGGTGACTTGTACGCGCCGATATCCACGGGGTAATCGAGCATCGTAAAATAGTGGTAGCTCATCGGCGCTAAAATTTGATAGACGCCAAGTTGTTTGAACGAACGCCAATTTGTTAGGGCAACGTGCGTATAGACATACGGCTCTTTAACGCAGTAGGCGAGTTCTTCTTTTTGATGCTGAGGCAGTTCCGGTGCTATGAATTTGGAAACCACGTGCCAGCACGCCAAAATGCACCCATCGGCACTGACAGTTTCCAGCTGATTTCCATTTGCGTACGTAACTTCGATTTGCTTGGCGCGCGACGGCTCACCGCGGTGGGCCACTTGCACGGCCGTTGCATTGAGTCGGATTCGCACTTGATTTGAGGGATCGTCAAGTTTCGCATAGTTGCAACGCGCGAGCACGATATCTTCCATTGTAGAACCTGGTATAGACTCTGGTACAAGCGAGCGCACTAACATGCGCGCAATCGATGCGTTGCCATCCGGAAAATGAAAGATGTACGGCTCAGGCTTCTCTCGCCGCCACCTGCCCGCGCCGAAGCCGAGATCCATGCCTTGAAAGCCTGGGTACTCTAGGCCGTAGTCGTCCCCGCTATCAAAACAGTCGTACGCTGCTACAACCTCGATGCCAGTGCCGAACAGATCATAGGTCCGATCTTGCAAATAGGGCAGAACGGCTGGGGTGCATCTTGCGTGTTTGGTAATGAAGGTCGAATACGATATCGTTCTTAGATAGGCGACTTTTTCTTCGACTGAAAGATCCGGCAAATAGTCTACGCGCTCAGTGTGAACGCGAATGAGATCGGCTTTGGCACGGGCGGAGAGCGGCGCGTCCGCAAAAACCTCTGACCAAGGCTTTTGGTACGCTCCAGCAACGAAGTAATCTCGACCGAATGTATGCCGGTTAAAGAAAAGCCCGGTCGAAAGTCCCTCGTAGCGCCTGCTATCGAAGTATTTATAGAATCGGTTCACATCGATCCCAAGCTCGCGCACGAGTCGCGCAGCCGAAGGACGATAATTATTGGGGCTTTCCATCGACTGGGTACCTGCGTTGCTTAGCAACAAGCGATCCCCGACGTGAAACTCGTTGCGGCCTGCGTGCCCGCCAAAGTCGCGCCTGACTTCGAGCAGTAAGATTTTGGCGTTGGGCCGTTGCTGACGGTAAAAGTACGCTGCGGCTAGCCCTGAAAGGCCGGCACCAACAATCACGAGGTCATAGTGTTCGCCAACTGTCCGCGCGGTGTCTGCAGTTTTCCAAAAAGTGCCATCGCGAATCTTGTGCATGACCGCGTAGCTTGAGTTGTCTTGGCCCCACAGACCGGTTGTTGCCGGCGGATACGCGGCAAAGCCTGGCGGGGTTGGTTGAGTGCGAGGTGTGCAGCCGGGAATTGATCCCGCTGCTAAGGCCCCGAGAGCTGTGACAGCAACCCCATCAAGGAAATCACGCCGGGAAATCCGGGCGTGCATTCCAAGGTCGCGATCGTTCACAAATTAGAGATTCTATTTTGTCGTCGGCATAACAAACGAGGAGCCGCCTTTTGTAGAAGAAGGCCACATCGCCGTTGTCGATTTCAGTCGCGTGTAAAAGCGAACTCCCTCAGGCCCATGGATGTGGTGGTCGCCAAAAAGCGAGCGTTTCCACCCGCCGAAGCTGTGAAACGCCATGGGAACCGGGATAGGCACGTTGATGCCCACCATCCCAACTTGCACGTTGTGGTTGAACCAACGCGCCGCATCGCCATCGCGGGTAAAAATCGCGACGCCATTTCCAAATTCGTGAGCATTAACGAGTTGAAGCGCTTTTTGAGCTGAATCGACGCGCACTACGCAGAGCACTGGACCAAAGATCTCCTCGCGATACACGCGCATGTTCGCAGAGACACGATCTAACAATGTTGGCCCTAAGAAAAAACCTTCCGATTTGGTTAAAGAATGTTTGCGGCCGTCAACAACTACTTGGGCGCCCTCTTGTTCACCAATTTCAATGTACGAGCGTACACGCTCGCGATGTTCGCTCGTAACAAGCGGCCCCATGTCGATGCCCGCAGCCGCACCATCCCCAACCTTCAAGTTTGTGAGTTTGTTCTTGACGCGTTGCACGATGTCGTCAGCGACATTGTTGCCCACAGCAACGACCACCGAGATTGCCATGCAGCGCTCGCCCGCAGAGCCGTATGCTGCACCGACAATTGCATCGGTGGTTTGCTCGAGATCGGCATCAGGCATCACCACCAGATGATTCTTAGCTCCGCCAAGTGCTTGAACGCGCTTACCATGAGCTGTTGCTCGGGTGTAAACGAATTCAGCCACTGGGGTTGAGCCGACGAAACTGATCGCTTTTACATCCGGGTGATCGAGCAGAGCCGTCACAGCCTCCTTGCTTCCATTGATAACATTGAAGAGGCCGGTCGGCGCTCCGGATTCGCTCAGGATACGCGCAAGCTCGAGTGCCAATGAGGGATCTTTTTCGCTGGGCTTAAGCACAAATGTGTTGCCAGTCGCAATAGCGATGGGAAACATCCACATCGGAACCATGGCTGGGAAGTTGAATGGGGTAATGCCTACGCATACTCCGAGCGGCTGGCGAATCGCAAAAGCATCGATATTGCGTCCGACATTCTCGGTGATTTCGCCCTTGAGTAACTGAGGAATGCCGCAGGCAAAGTCAACGACCTCGATGCCACGCGTAAGCTCGCCTTTGGCGTCTTCAAATGTTTTACCGTGCTCTGATGTGATAATAGCAGCGAGCCGATCGATCTGGGCGTGCAAGGCTTCGCGAAATTTAAAGAGCACGGCTGCCCGTCGCAGTGGCGGTACCTCAGACCACGCTGAAAACGCTTCGCGCGCAGCCGCAACTGCCGCATCCACTTCGCTCGCATTGGCAAAACAAACCCGGGCCGTACGAATGCCTAGCGCGGGATTCCAAACGTCGCCATAATTTCCCGACGCTCCCTCAACTAGTTGGCCACCTATGAAGTGCCCGATCGTGGGGAGCGCTTGTCGCGTCTGCTCGACGTGAGGGGCTGCGGTTGTTTGTGCCATGACAATCCTTATTGAATAGTTTTCGAAAAGTCCGCCAACGCTCCGGCGAGTCCCTCAATGCCAAATGCGAGCTCGTCGCGAGTGATGATTAGCGGCGGTGTGACTAAGACGACGTTGTAACGGCCAAACGCGTAGACGCCGCGTTGGCGCAGCGATTTGAGCAAGACCGGCATCACGTTGTCTTTTGATCCTTGCCAGGCAATCAGCGGTTCTCGCGTAGCGCGGTTTCGCACGAGCTCAAGGGCAAAGAATGCTCCAAGACCGCGAACTTCGCCAACGAGCGGTGACTGCCGTTGCAAGTCGCCAAGCAGTTCCTTCATCCATCGCTCGATCTCAAGACCTCGCTCGTACAGACCCTCGGTCCGATACGCTTCAAGCGCACCATGTGCCGCGGCAATCGCAAGCGGATGACCGGAGTAGGTGTGTCCGCACCACAGCACGTGATCGTCAAAGTACGATGCGATACGTTCGCGCACGATAACCCCGCCGAGCGGAACGTATGCTGACGTGCAGCCCTTGGCAAACGTTATGAGATCGGGCGCGACGTTGAAGCGCTGACTCGCAAAAGGCGCGCCCGTTCGTCCAAAGCCGGTCATTACCTCATCAAAGATAAGGAAGATCCCGTGGCGATCGCAGATATCGCGCACGCCTTTAAGATAGCCATCGGGGTAAACGATGACACCATTCGAACCGACAACAGGTTCTAAAACAATCGCCGCGACGCGCGACGGATCTTCATAGGTAAGCACGAGCTCGAGATGGTCGAGTGCGCGTTTGGTTTCTTCGACTAGATCCGTCGTATTGAATGGACTACGATACGGAAATGGTGCAAAGAAGTGCGAGACGCCCGGCAGCCCGGGCTCGCTGGGCCAACGGCGCATCTCACCGCTCAGTGTGCCTGCACCCGGTGCAGAGCCATGAAAGGAGCGGTAGGCCGTGAGCACTTTGGGCCGCCCACTGACCATGCGGGAGATTTTGACTGCGTCTTCATTGCCTTCACCGCCGCCCGTCGTAAAGAATGTGCGTGCGCCTTCTTTCCAGGGTGCAAGGTCGGCCAGTTCCTCTGCGACCGTTGCACGCAAGTCGTTGGCAAAAGCCGGCGCGGCGTAGCAAAGCTTCGCTGCTTGTTCGTTGATCGCGCGCAGCACCGTCGGATTGCCATGACCGAGATTGACCGCTACGAGACCCGCGCATAGGTCCAGATACTTCTTCCCCTCGGTATCGTAGAGAAATGAACCCGAAGCACGATCAATCGAAGGCATGCCGAGGGTGCCTTGCGCCGACCAGGGAGTTAAAACGTAGCGGGCGTGTTTGGAGCGGGTCTGAACTTGCGGTGCGATCATCACTGAGTTTCCTCAAAAGCGGCATTAAAACCGTGAGTAATGTGGGCGGCGATCAAGGCTGTGGCTTCGCGTACGTTTTTAGCACGCATCGCCGCCAGCAGCGCTGCATGCTCGGTCGCAAGCTCACTCGTCCCCTCATAGTGGCGCGCAGTTTGCGCTATGTACAAGCGGAGTTCGCCGATCATGGCTCTATATGTTTGTGCCAAATGTGAGCTGCGAGCTAGTTCGACTAGATATTCATGTGCGCGCAAGTCCGCATCGACGGCTCCCGCGAAGTTGCCGCTGGTGGCTTGCATCGTAATTCCCAAAATAAGCTCCTCGAAATAATCGAGATCGGCCAAAGTCGCGCGCTCGATCGCGCGCTTAACGGCGAACTCTTCGAGCGCCAAGCGAAAATCAAGGAGGTCTTGCAACCGTTCTTTACTGAGTTGAGTGACGAAAGTGCCGCGGTAAGGGATAACGCGTACCAGCCCCTCGCCCGCAAGTTGCGCGAGCGCCTCGCGAATTGGACTACGACTGATACCCAACTCGCCCGACAGCGACAACTCGTTAACACGATCGCCGGGTTTCAATTTGCCTTCGACGATTTGAGAGCGGAGAAAATCCGCGACGCGCTTAGCGGTCGATGACCGCTCCATTTGGCCGCGGTCTGCTAGCTGAAACATGCGTGTCGATTGTCGACAAAGCTGCTGAAAACCTTCAGGATTGTGGGCCTGGCAACTTAATCGTAACGCAGATTGAACGCAGGCTTTATATAGAAAAGATTGAGTCGCAGGCCGCCAAGCAGACCGTCAAGGCCGAGAGTGTCTCGCACAAGCAATCGGGGCTGCACGACGTCACGCGGTAGATCGAAAACGATTGTTTCGGTTTCTCCAGCGCCACGTATCTCGTGACAACTTGCCCGGTTTGATCGAAGCGTAAAATCGATCGCCTGCTGGCCCGGGGCTGAATACTGATAATCAGTGCCATCGTAGTCGATAGCGTAAACCGCATCGTTGCCCCAAGTAAAGCGACCCCAATAGGGTGTTTGCATATCGGCAGTAACGATGTAAAAAGTTCCGCGCGCCGTGGCACGATGGATTCCCGTGCCGATAATCTTGACACGTTTTACTTGCATCACGGCAAAACAATATTCATCCCAACAGTAGTTTTGACCAACCGCATATGGATGAAGCGGCTGCGCTAGGAGCGCGGAGCTTGAGAGCACCAGCAGCGCTGCGACAGCGAGGGCGAAAAGACGAAGCGCAGGCTTAACTCGGTCAAGCCATGGCCAGTTTAAGAATTGAAGCCAGCGCAGCGTTTGTGTGAGGATCCAGTCGCAGATGACGCCGGCGACGACCGCGAACATAGGTGCGAGAATAAAGCTCCATGCGGCGACCGCGACAGGCAGCAAAGGTTGCGGGCACCATGATGTTGCGCTTGCAATAAGAGGTATTTTAAGAAGAAGCAGCAGCGGAACCCAGGCAGCAAGGATGATAGCCCAGCGCCAAGCTCCGCGCGGAAAAACGAAGCCCAAAACTGCGCCCGCAAGCAGCTCAAGAAGAATGGCCGCATTGCCAGCATGCGCAAGTGCAACCAACAACGCGCAAGCAAGAGAAGTCGCGAGTGCGATACAAAGCGCTGCAAGGTCCGCCCTTTTACTTTGCATGGCAAAGGACCTACTTTGTCGGGCAAAGTAGTTCCTGCCTCTCGGAGGTTTTCCAGGCTATTGGTTGTGGATTAATTGATCGATCGTGGCGTCGACTTGCTCGTCTTGTGAATCACCAACAACCGTTTTTCGGAGGTGGCCACTGCGGTCAAAGATCATCTGAGTCGGCCAAGCGGTTATGCCATAAGCGTTCCAGATGGTGAAATTATTATCCACGGCAACGGGCCATTGGATGTCTTGCGATTTCAGCGAAGATGCCAAGTTAGACCGGTTGTGTTCCATATCAGTCTCTGGCGAGTGAACGCCTAAAATAATCAAATTGCCACGGGGTTGGTCTTTGTAGAGCTTGCGCAGATTAGGTTCGACGTTTTGACAATTGAAGCAATTGAAAGTATAGAAGTCAACCAGCACGACTTTGCCGCGAACCATTTGTGGCGTCGGCTTTCCATTAAGCCAATCGGGCGCGGCCAGAACCTGGCCCAAGCTCGTCGCTGCAGCAATCGCTCGCAGTGGAGACAAAAGGTTCGCGGCGACCACGACCATGCAGGCACACAAGAAGATCAACACTCGCGTAGAAGAACCTCTTTGGTCTACTACGCCATCAACCCGATCTTGGATCAGAGACGGATAAATGGCGCCATGCGGTCGAACTTCGATGGACCAATTCCCGAGATGTTCTGTAAATCATCAACTGACTGAAACGGGCCGTTTGCTGTGCGGTACTCTATAATGCGTCTGGCTAGCCCTGGCCCCACACCGGGCAGCGACGTTAACTCCGCTTCGCTAGCAGTGTTGACGTTCAACGTTTGCCCCGGTTGGAGTTTGTGGCTTGATCGCCCGCCGCGATGGCTTGAACGGCGAGTGCCGTAATCTGCCGAACCGCTTGCTGCAGTATCAATCGGGGCGACCGAGAGGCGCTCACCTTTTTTAGGAACCGCAATTTTCATTGCATCGCTAAGCGGCTGCGCAAGGTTGAGCTGCTCGAGGTCGGCGTCAGGCAACGCTCCGCCGGCACGTGCAATGCCGTCGACAACGCGTTCACTTGAACTCAGGGCGTAAACGCCAGGGCGTCGGACTTCACCACACACATACACCGCAACTCGAGTCGGTAGGGGAAGCGGTGACGCAGCTGATTGGGATGCAGCGCCGTTTGAGTCGGCCGTCAGCAACTGAACAGGAACCGTTGCCTGTCCATCCGGTTGCGCCGAGGCTGTCGCAGGCAGATGCACAAAATGTCGAGGAAGCACGACTCCAGCAACAAGCGCGAGAGCGGCAACAGCGATGACGACCCAATGAAGTTTTTTTGGCTCTTGCATGGCTTCGTATTCCCGCCA
>JBPYDX010000051.1:0-7252 GCA_051986115.1 Candidatus Eremiobacteraceae bacterium | reverse complement strand
TTTTGTTGTTCGAGCGACCCTTGCTTGGCTTGCTCTCTCGTTGATACTCGGCGATATAACGCGACCTTCACTGTGCTTGCTCCCTTCGGTATAAGGGGGCGGTCACCTGCGCGCCATCGATCGTTTCAACCCCGCGCACGGTCTCAAGTTTGAGTCGTGGGCTGCACGCATCGTTCGCGGGGCGATGCTCAACGGGCTGCGCAGGATGGACGTTGTTCCGGAGCGAGTGCGTCGCGACGCACGGATCTTAGATAAGTCGCGCTGGCATCTCGCACAGTGCGAGGGTGCATCACCCTCAGATGCTGCAGCCGCCGCGGGCGCCGGTTTAAGCAAGAAGAAACTTGAAGCAGTGCTGCTTGCCCTGCGCCGCGCTGTCCCCATCTCCCTGGATGCACCGCTGCCTCTCAACGATCAACGGTATACCTTGGGTGAAAAGGTTCGCGCAGATGAGATCGACCCAGCGCAAGCCGTCGCTGAAAATTCCGTTCGTGCGGCTGTGGCTCGCGCGGTTACCACATTACCAGCGCGTGAGCAAATGATTATTGCTTCTTTTTATAGCGGTGAGACAACATTCCGAGCGCTAGGTGGACGATTGGGCATTAGCAAACAGCGCGTGTCACAAATTCATAGTCACGCCTTAGCAACGCTGCGCGCCAAGCTCGCGCTCCGGCTGCGGGGAGCATGACCATTCGAGCAGGTTCTGCGCCCCCAAGCGCCGCGCTTGAGGCGACGACCTCAACGTCTGCCTCGGCCGCAGTGCAACCGTTTTCGGTCATTGTCGTCACCGGTACACCCAACGGTGACGCTGTCTTTATGAGCGCGCAGGCACTTGCCATCATTCGCGCGGGCAACTTGGCTCGTGCTCTTATTATTCAGGGGTTAGAAACGCTGCGCCGTACGGTCGCGTTGAGCGCGCACCGCATGCTCAAAATAGAGCATGGAATTTATCAGGTCGTCTAAACTTAGTAATTCTTCATCACGGCGCTTTTGACGCCGGGATGAACGTCGTCGATGAGCTCCAGCTGACGCGACAAAAAGTTGCGCAAGTCAAGTCTGGCGGCGACGGTTTTGTCTAGCACGCGCTGAAGCTCGGCCTTGGCTTCGCCGATCTGCGTCTTAACGTTTTTGAGCTCGTCTTCGGTTTCGATCTTCGCCCGCTGCTTGACGATATCAACCTCTTTGTGCGCCGATGCTTTGAGCTCGTCGGCCGTTCGCTGCGCCAGCACGAGCGTGCTGCGCAAGCTGTCCTCCATCGCTTTAAAGTGCGATACCTTTTCCGACAGTTCGCTTACCAGCGTCTCAAGGCGAGTGCGCTCATCAATATCCGCTTCGAGTGTCTCGATCACCTCATCCAAAAACTGATCGACCTCTTCTCGAGCGTAACCCTGAATGGACTTTTTGAATTCCTTGTGCTGGATGTCAACCGGCGTAATTTTGGCCACGGCCTAGTACCTAGTACCCTTCATAGCCGGCGGCTGCCGCCATCTCGGTATCGTGCGCGGTCACCGGCACATTTGCGGGAACAAATAGATAAATGCCCTCGCCCAAGCGCTGCATTTTCCCATCCACCGTATAAACGACGCCACTCAGGAAGTCTACGATCCGTTGGCATAGCGAGCGGTCCGCGCCCACGAGATTGACGACGATATGTCGTCCGGCCCGTAAATTGTCGGCAATCTCAGTGACTTCATCGAAGCGACGCGGATGAAAGATGGACACGCCTCGGCAGCGCCCCGCCTTGCCCTCTGGAAAGAGAACGACATTCTTGCGATGTTCGTCGCTCAGTCCGACGTCGTCGAACTCCTCGTCAACATCGCCGCCAGTAAAGAAGTCCCTGACTTTCGCCCACATGCCCATAGCGCTCTTCGGTCTCCCTGCTGTCGAGTTAGGGTTGGATGGTCAGGTCGCAATCCCTGGACTTGCAACTTCGTCCGAACGGATGATTATGCCTATCGCTGCGCAGTCGTTTTTGGAGTGCGCATGCCAAAGAGCGCGGTGCCGATGCGCACCATCGTCGATCCCTCTGCGACCGCAATGTCAAGATCGTCGCTCATTCCCATCGATAGCGTATCGACGCCGGAACTACTAGCGCGCAAACTCTTAAAAATTGCTTCAGCACGCGCAAATGCTGGCTGGGTTTGCGCTCGATCGTGCGGTCCAATCACCATCAATCCCCGCGCTCGCAGATTAGGCAGTGTCTTAAGCTCACGAAAAAACTCTGTCACAGACTCTGGGGCGACACCCTGACGCTCATCTCCGCTAACGTTGACCTGGACAAGCACATCCAGCAGCTTGTTGGCTGCCGCCGCGCCTTCATCTAAGGCGCGCGCAGATCGCGGATCGTCGACTGCTTGGACAACATCAAACGCCGCTGCGATGCGCCGCGCCTTGTTGCGCTGCACCCGGCCGATAAAGTGGCGGCGGACCTGAGGGCGCCAAGTGACGTGCTCGAACTTTTCAACCGCTTCTTGAAAGTAATTTTCTCCAATGTCGCACAAGCCGGCGGCGATCGCATCTGAGATTGCTTGGGCTCCAAATCCTTTCGTCACAGCAAGGATGGTAACGTCATTCGAACTCTTGTTGCTTGCCAAGCAAGCAGCTTGTATGCGCTCACGCACGGAGCGCAGCGCTTGCTCGACGTTGTAAAATTCAGCGGTCATGCTGGTACGGCGCGCAAGTGCGCGAGGCGTTCCTCGCTCCAAGTGGTAAAGCGGCGCTCGATGATCGCCTGGCGTGCTTGGCGAGCCAACTCACTTAAGAACGCGATATTATGAACGCTCACTAGCCTTGGACCAAGCAATTCTCCGGCGCGAAAACAGTGAGCGAGATATGCGCGGGTAAAGGTGGCGCAAACGGCGCACGTGCAGGTTTCGTCGAGCGGTCGGAAATCGGTTGTAAAAGCTGCGTTGCGAAGATTGAGCCGGCCTTTGGCAGTCAGCGCCAATGCGTGGCGAGCGCTGCGAGTAGGGTAGACGCAATCAAACATATCAACACCAAGCGCCACCGCCGCGATGAGATCTTCCGGCGTGCCGACGCCCATCAGGTAGCGCGGCTTGTTTTGCGGGAGCTCTTGCGTGCATGCCTCGACCATCGCGAAACTCACTGGCTTTTTTTCACCAACCCATAAACCGCCTATTGCATAGCCGGGGAAGTCCAAGGCCGCAAGTTCCCGCGCTTGCTTGCGCCGCAATGTTTCGTACGTCGCCCCCTGCACGATCGCAAACGTGAGTTGATCGCGACGCTGCACAGCGTTGCGGGCACGCTGCGCCCAACGCAACGTGCGCTCTGCGGCCGCTACCGCTTGATGCTCGTCGACGTCGGGCGCAACAAGATCGTCAAGCACCATCGCAATGTCGCTGCCAAGCATTTCTTGCAACGCCACGACTGACTCAGGTGTAAAGGTGTGGCGCGAGCCGTCAAGATGGGATGCAAAGTGGTAGCCTTCATCGTCGACTTTCGAGAGCTGCGAGAGAGAAAAGATCTGAAAACCGCCGCTGTCCGTAAGAATCGCGCCGTCCCAGGACATGAATCCGTGAAGGCCTCCCGCTTGCGCCATAAGTTGCGCACCGGGCCTCAGATATAAATGATAGGCGTTGGCCAAGATGATGTTGATACCGCAGGCCAAAAGCTCAGTTGGCGTCACCCCCTTGACCGATGCTTGCGTGCCGACGGGCATGAATACGGGTGTGGCCACGTCTGCATGCGCCGTGTGCACAATCCCCGCACGTGCGGCCGCATCGCTTGCGACAAGCGTAAAGCAACTCATGGCTTGCCACCCTCGCGCAACCGTGCGGCGAGGGCCGCAAAATCGTCTGGCCAAGGCGCGGAAAAGTGCAGCCGTTCGCCCGTAAACGGATGGTTGAAAATCAGTTCGGCGGCGTGCAGCGCTTGGCGCTTCATCATCAAACCCTCGGCACTTGGGCCATACGTGCTGTCACCGACGATGGGGTGGCCGATGGCATCTGCGTGCACGCGGATTTGGTGCGTACGGCCTGTCTCTAACTCAAAGCGCAACAACGCCGCACTGGTGGGCTCCCATGTATCGGGTGCGTCGATCTTCTTAAACGACTCGACGACTTGGTAATGGGTAATCGCACGACGTCCACCTTCGCGTACGGCAAAACTCGTGCGGCGATGCGGGTCGCGCCCAATCGGTGCTTCGATAACTCCCCGTGAATTGATGGGAGTTCCCCACACCACACCATCGTACAGCCGCGTGATGCGTCGCTCTCCCATAGCTCTAGTGAGGGCAACCATCGCGCGTTGCGTCTTGGCAACAACCAAAAGGCCGGAGGTGTCTTTGTCGAGCCGATGTATGATGCCGGGTCTTCGCACGCCGTTAATTGCGGGTAATGTGCCAAGCTTAGCAAGCAATGCATTAACCAACGTACCATCGAGAGTGCCACGGGCCGGATGCGTGGCCATGCCGGCGGGCTTATTGACCACGCAAAAATCAGGCTCATCGTGAATGATCTCAATTGGGATGTCTTGCGGCAACGCCGCCGCATCCCGCAGTGGCGGCATATCAATATGGACGGCCCAGCCAGACTCGACGATGCTAGCCGGCTTGGCGGTGTGCCGGTTAACAAGCACGTAACCGTCGCGAATCAGCTCGGCACAGGCTGTCCGCGACCGATCGAGGCGATGCGCAAGCACAACGTCTAAACGACGACCGGCTTCATCCGGCGCCGCCACGAAGTCGAGTGTTCGACTCACTCTTCGGCTGGCGCGCTTGCACCGGTGGACAGGAGCGTGTGTGTATCGTGCTGGGTTGGCGCTTCGGGGTGCGGTTCTTGATGTTTCTCGCGCACGAGCATCTGCAACAACAGCAGGCCAACGCCGACGGTAATGGCTGAGTCGGCGACATTGAAGACCGGCCATACCCGAAAATCGATGAAGTCATGAACGTAGCCAAAATGAATCCGGTCGATGATGTTGCCGACGGCACCACCGAAAATAAGCGCAAAGGCAACGTGGACTTGCGGCGTTGCGCCCTCCTTTCGATACCAGAGGTAAAAACCGATCAACACCGCTGATGCGGCGGCGGTCAACAAGAGCGGATGCGAACCAAACAAGCCGAACGCGCCGTGATAATTTTGCACGTATGTCCAATACAGGACGTGAGGAATCACGATGCGGCTTTCACCCGGCAGGAAATGGCTTGCCACCCAGTTCTTCGTCACGTGGTCGAGCACTATAACCGCAAGCGCGAGTATTGCTAGTGCAAGTGAGCGCATCGAAATCAATGACCACTCCCATTCTGGCGCAACAATCGCAAAAAGTCTTGAAGAAAGTGACTCACGCCTGGGAGATTCGATTCAATAATTTTTTGCATAAACGCGACAATCAACGAGACGAGCAGCGTTGCACCTAAAATCGTCCCAAGCCCTCGTGCTAAGCCTGCAAGAAAATTTACCCACAGCAAACGGCCCGGCCGCTGCAAAAGGCCAATATAATCACCCAAGTTCATTCGCTCGACAAGTTTGGCTATGCGATCAACTTCCCGCCTGACTGCGTGCAGCTCATCCTCGCGCCCGTCGTCTTTTGTCTTTGCGTCATTGTCGCCTCGCTCGGGCTCATGTGCTGCTCGCACGTTAGTGGAGCTCCTCGTGTATTTGTTGTTCGATGGTTGCGATAACTGTCTGGGCGTCGCGCAGCACTTCGTAGCTGAAGGAATTCTGACCGCGATGCATATCGAAGCCTAAAATTATCGCGGCAACCACTGAGGCGGCAACCCCAGCAACGGCGCCGCCCCAAAAGTTGCTTATAAAAACGCGCAGCGGGCTCGCCCAATAGCTTGCCGCCTGACGTGCGCCTAGGCGCGCCAGAATGTGGCGTAGTGTTCGTGCCTGCTCGAGCTGTTCGTTCACGCGGGCGACGGACTCTCACCTCGCTTGGGATATGAGGCGATCAGCGATTCGATACTTTGACCTGTAATCCAACTAATGTAAACGGGTACGAGCGGCAGGACGCATGGAGAGATGAAGGACACAACGCCTGCAATGAACACGGCGCCCGCTGAGATCACATCGCCGGATGCTTCAGGCCCGGTTCCCACATTGGCTAGCGCCGGGAACGTCTTGTACAACCATCCCGTGAAACGCAAGAACGAATCGGTCACGAGCACGAGCCCCATGCCCACGACGATGATTCCCGCCAGCATTTCAATGGCGCGCAGATAGCGCTTGATGCGATTGAGCAAAGGCAACACCCACTGCAGTGCGATTGCGGTCAGCAGAAAAGGCACGCCCAATCCAAGTGAATAGATAAACAGCAACAGCATGCCGTGCGCGACGGTTTTTTCCTCGCTCGCAAGTGCCAGTACCGCTGCGAGAATAGGCCCGATGCACGGCGACCATCCTGCCGCAAATCCGATACCGACCAGAAACGAACTTGGATACGTGGCGCCTGAGGTTTGTATTCGTACGCGCTTGTCCATGGCGAGAAACGCAAAGCGGAAAAGGCCCAACATATTGAGCCCTAGAACGATGACGATGAGGCCGAATATCCGGGTGATTAACACGCGGTATTCGGCAAATATCTGGCCAATCGAACTCGCCGTGGCGCCTGCCGCGACGAAGACCAGCGTAAAGCCGGCGATGAAAACGATGGCGTGCGCGATGACGTTGCGCCGGACCGTGTCGGCCGCGGGCGGCGATTGGGCAGCGCTGCGTGCTGGAGTGGACATTTACTCTAGGCCTCTTTAGTTGTCGGATGAAGCGGTCGAATCTTTTGACCGCTAGGAGGATCGAAGCGTGCTCGCGCTACTGGCCACGGGCCAACATTGGTTCACATATCCTAACATTAACCCGGTTGCATTTCATATTTGGCGGCTCGACATCCGCTGGTACGGTCTGAGTTACCTTTTTGGCGCCATTCTAGTGTACCTCCAGTTGCAAAGCCGTCGAAGCCGGGAACGCACAGGGCTCACAATCGATCAAGCGCAGGAACTTGTCGTGTATGCCATGATCGGCGTCATCGTGGGCGGCCGGTTGCTCTTCTTAATCGCTGATATGCTCACGCCGGTCTCGGCCGGCGGTCACCCACTTTCATACTATCTTCAAAATCCGCTTGAGATCATCGCTATCTGGCATGGCGGCATGGCCTTTCATGGTGGCTTCATTGGCGCGTTGATCGGCATCGGATTGTTCGTCCGACGGGCACACCTTAGTTTCTACAAAGTCACCGATGAGATTGCACTGTGGATGCCGCTTGCGATCGCATCGACTCGAGTCGTCAATTTTATCAACGA
>JBPYDX010000050.1:0-9198 GCA_051986115.1 Candidatus Eremiobacteraceae bacterium | reverse complement strand
CGCCGGCGAGCCACGTAACGCATAATTTCGGGGACTTCTTGTAAGACGTGATGCTTGGGCAACGCGACCGTGCCATACAAGTCGTGCCGGTCGATGGCTCCAAGCAGATTCGACACGACCTCCCGCTGCGGTTCGTCGAGCTCTTCGAGATCCTCGCGATTGCCCGCTAACACGATGAGGTTGGCGCGTTCGCGTAGCTCGGCGTCCTTTCCATACGCATCGATGAGCAGCTCGAGGTTCTTGGATTCCACCGGACGCGCAATTGCAAGCAGCGCCGGTTTGTACGGGTTTCGAAGAAATCGATCCAAGGTGCGTCGTATCGACCGGGCGTGGGGGTTGAAAAAACGCAACCGGAAGCGGGCAAGATCGACGCCCGGTGGAATGACGACTGCTCGCCGCGGGTCGAAATGTTGATAGGATGAATACTGACTCTCAAGTTCCTGGCGCGTACTTGCGATGATGAGGTCAGCATGCTGGAGCGTCTCTTCCTCAGCTGCGATCCGGCGCTCAAAGTGAAATCGCTCCTCGAGTGCAGCCGGGTCTTCTCCGGCAGCGACAAGTCGTGCGCGCTTGACGCGACCCAAAGAGTGGCCCGTATGTACTTGTGGGATGCCAAGTAGTCGCGAAAGCTGCACGCCGACATATCCGGCGTCGGCGTAGTGGCTGTGCAGGATGTCTGGAGTTCGATTTTGCGTTCTAAAGAATTGCAGGCATTCATCGACGAGTTCGTCGAGGTAATCCCACAGCTGCTCCTTACGAATGTAGCCGCGTGGTCCAAACGGAAAGCGAAGTATGCGCGCCTTGCTGTTGAGCGTCTCCACTGGTTGCGCATAAGCTGGCGAGAGCGCGGGGTCCTCGATAAGACGAGTGACGAGGTCAACCCGGGCCACGCCTGCGTGACGCCCGAGCGTGCGAGCGAGGTCTAGCACGTAACGCACTTGACCACCTGTGTCTGCATCACGACCAAGTTCAGGATCTTGGCCGCGGACCAGGCCGTGAATACTCAGCAAGAAGATGTACGCGGGCGTGAGCCGATGGCGCGCTCGTGCGCGGGTCATGTCCAACGCCTCATGTGCCACCAGCTTTGTGAACACACCGTTAACTCCAACCGAGATTATACCCAGGTTGGGTCAATTATGCGCACCTAAACACCGATTTTTGACCGCAGCGCCGGCTATTCAAACTGCTCGACGCTGAAGGGTTCGCCCGTCCTTGGGCTGACGACGCCGCGTTTGCGAGAGTCCTCCTTAAGCCACCGTCGTGCGCTCGCGTACAAAAAGTCGGCTCCCCCCCACATATATGGGTTATTGGTGGCGTCTCTCTGCAGACGCACTACTGGCTCAAGCACTTCCCAGGATTTGATAATCGAGTATTGCGCAAATTCGTAAATACCCGGCCCGTCAACCAAACGATTTTTTACCAACGAGCCCACAAGTTGCAAAAACAACAAAACCCGATACTCTGGATGCTTTGCAACGTCGACGTTTCGATAGGTCCGCAATTCGTCGACAAATTGTGGATCTTTTAATTTCTCGCTGAGATCGCTAAGCACAAAACTGCGCGCGGTAATAAACTCGGGAGCAGTAAACTGCGCAAAGATTTGCATGGTGCCATCAAGCTGGGTCGCGCGGCGCAGTTGGTTAACCTGCCGTAATGCGAATGCAGCCGATACGGCAATAATGACAGCGGATAAAATGCTGCCGAGCGCGGCAATAGATTCCCAGCTCATCAGACGTTGGGCAAACGGGGTACCCCAAAAGTACGCGAATCCCTGTCGCGGCTTGGTATTTGGCCAGGCCGGCGCCATCCCCAAGCCCCACCGACATAACCTTATGCTGGGCGCTTCTCGCTCCCGCGCGGTCCTCTCACCCCTTGCACTATGTAAAAAATGGGCACGAAGGCAAATCCAATCACCGAGAGCCAGAAATTTACAAGCGCAAGAAGCGTAAATATCAGGTACACGAGCGGTCCAACCGCACTGTACAAGCGCAGTTCAGAGACAATTCTCTTTTCGACATCTTCATGCAGTAGCTGGTCGTTGGTGCTCGCATACCACAAAGTTCCAGACAGGCACCAGGCACCGATCGCCCATATTCCGCCATACACCAGCGCGGCAACAACGCGGTCATGTTCGTGTCCTGCATAATGCCCGAGGAGCGCAGTAGAGAACGGAATGATTGCGACCGTTGCAAGGAAGATGTTGTTGAGCCAAACGAGCGAGTTATCAGCTTTGCGAAAGTTGCTAAAAATGAAGTGATGCCCGACCCAGACTTGTGCCACCATAAAGAAACTGATTAGGTAAACAGCGAACTTCGGCCATTCTGCGATCAAAGCGGAGCGAAGGTTGACGCCGCCTACGGCATCTGCAACGTCGGGCACCGTGAGCGTAAGTACTAAAAGCGTTACTGAAAAAGCGAAGATGCCGTCGCTGAAGGCTTCAACTCGGGCAACACTTAGCTGGCCAGGCCTGCGTTGCTCTCTAATCTACTTTAATCCGCTCAAACGTCGACAAATTTCGCGTACCCCCACTAGCTTGTTTTAAGCCGCTCGGCAAGCCGATCTGGTAGTGTCTCCAGCAAATCTTCGATGCGCTGGAGCGCCCCATCATGCTGCGCGCTCCCGAATTCGAGCGCACGCGCCACGCCGTGCGCAACTTGCATGATGGACTCCGCTTCATCGGGCGCATACGACTCCGAAGAACGCTTGCAACCCAGAACCAGCACGCCATGCATGCGCCCCCGCGCTACCATCGGATATGCCCAGTCGCCCACGAGTGACGTAGAGTCCACCGCTGTCAGGTCGACGGGCTTATGCGTCGCGCGCAGCGCGACGATCGCGGGATCGTCACCTGCGTCAGTAACGAAGTTTACAAATGATGCATCGGCATGCTTTTCGATCAGCGCTATGGCGCGCTGCATCAAGACCTGCGGATCGGTGAAGAACGACGCCTCGTGCGCGAACGCACGTAGCGCGTGTTCATCTTCGTGGCGCTTGCGGAAGAACACCGTGTCGAGTGCGCGATCCACGTGGGCGTGAACGAACCGGATCGACATGCCAAGCGCGATGGCGACTGCGCCGTTGATGGCCAGACTTGTGGCGTGGCTCGCGCCCTCAAGCCAGCCGCCCATAATCCACTCCAGCAGCATGAACGTGCCGACGATAACGAGAGAAACGCCGGAAAAAACAGCGGCGCGGTTTAGGACGAAGCCCGCGCTAAGCACGCGGCGCGCGAGAATGGCGTACGTCAGTCCGGCCGGCATGATGAAGAAACCAATGTCGACCGCGATTAGGGCGGCGCGCCACAGCGGCTCAGGAGCACCCGGAGCGACGACGCGGAGTGTAACAACGAAAGCCAACGCGGCGCAAACCGTTGCGATCGGCACTGCGGTCCAGATCAGGACGCTGCGCTCGCGCCCGGCGCCCGGAATAGTGCACAACAGAAGTATCGCGCAGCCTACGAGGTTTGCCGAAAATACTAGCTCCGATGCAATTACCACCGGAATGATGAGCCGCGTCCCGGTGACGATTGCAACGTCCCCTGCCACGAAGAGAACGAACTGCAGCATTGCGGACGCGAGCAGTACCCAGCTCACGTTGCGCCGCAGCGTTCCGGGTGTTCCGAATGTGGCTGCGTACGCCACGAGCAGCACGATCTGCAATGAGTTGAGCGCGTAATTGATCGTATCTGCCGCAAAGCTGAGTGCAACCGATGGCGTCCACAAGGAACCATGCGAGAGTTGATTACTCCACGCCCAGGAGAGCAGTAGGAGTCCAAGAATGTGAGCGCGCCGGCTATTGGCGCTTGTAAAAATAATCGCGGCGAAAAGCAGCATCCATGGGATGCTCAAGTCAATAAACCACTCCTCCGGCGCTAACCGCGCGTGCGGCGGAACCACTACATCCACGAGTGTGTCGCGGCCGTTTCCAACTACAAAATAAGTGACGCGTTCGCCGGTAGGCTGAATGGTATCGTATGCCCACCGCTGCGCGGGTGTCGCGGCGCGGAGATCGAGCACGTCGCCGGTGCGAAGTCCCGCGCGCGCTGCACCAGAGTTTGGGCGCACGGTCACCGTGCCTCGCCCAAGACCGGTTTGCAAAACAGATGTACCCGTTGCGCTGGTGTGGACGAAAAACACATTGTATGCCCACAGAAGCGTGCCGGCGAGACATAGCGACAAAATCCAGGGGGAAGGCGCTTGACGGCGCACGACTCAATCTTCGGCGAGCGCTTGAACCCGCCATCCTCGGACCGCTTGCTACGTCGATCGGCTCAGCCAGCACAGCAGCTTAAGCGGCGGAGTTGCCCTCACACGATAAGAGGCCTTACATGAAGATGCTCAAACGTCGAAAATTGGCGTACCCCCAAGGGAATTCGAATCCCTGTCCCCGCCTTGAAAGGGCGGTATCCTAGGCCTCTAGACGATGGGGGCGCGATACCACGTTGCGTGGGCCCGGCAGGACTTGAACCTGCGACCAACCGGTTATGAGCCGGCCGCTCTAACCACTGAGCTACAGGCCCGAAAAACGGCTGCCCCGGGATACTTCGCGGCCGAACCGAGTATCTCTTCAATTCCCATCAACCGATTATATTTCTCCACGCGGTCGCTACGCGATAACGAACCCGTCTTTATCTGACCGGCATTGAGCGCAACTGCGATGTCGGCGATTGTCGTGTCTGCAGTTTCACCGGAGCGATGGGAGATAACGGTATTGTAGTTATTCTTCTGCGCTAGCCGAACCGTCGCGATCGTTTCGGTCAACGTACCGATTTGGTTGACCTTCACTAAAATGGCGTTGGCGACATGTTCGTCGATCCCGCGTTGCAAGAACGTAACGTTCGTGACGAACAAATCGTCGCCGACGAGTTGTACGCGGTCGCCGAGTCGCCTGGTTAGCTCTTTCCAGCCAGCCCAATCATCTTCGGCAAGCCCGTCCTCAATGCTGACAATAGGATAGGCCTTGAGCAGCTTCTCGTACAAATCGATCATCCCAGACGCCGAGAGCTTAGGCTCCGCGACAACGGCTTGGTACTCGCCGTTTTCGCAAAATTCGCTTGCTGCTGGGTCGAGTGCAAACGCAACGTCGCCGCCCAATTTGTAGCCTGCGTTGGTAACTGCGTCGCCTAAATAGCCCAGGGCTTCTTCAATGTGCCGCAAGGGCGGCGCATAACCGCCTTCGTCTCCGACGGTCGTCGGGTAGCCCTTCTTTTTGAGAACTTTGCCAAGCTCGTGAAATACTTCGGAACCGTAGCGGACAGCTTCATGAAACGATGGTGCACCAAGCGGAACTATCATGAGTTCTTGAAATTGTAGCGCTCCTTCTGCATGCTTACCGCCGTTAATGACATTCATCATCGGTACCGGTAAGGTGACTGCATTCGAACCACCAAGGTATTGAAATAATTGTTGGCCGTTTGCGTTTGCCGCTGCATGCGCTACCGCAAGCGAAACCCCTAGTATCGCATTTGCACCCAGTTTTGACTTATTCGACGTGCCGTCAAGCTCGAGCATCCGCCGGTCGATCCCACCCTGATCATCAACCGGCATTCCGCGAACGGCGTCACGCAACGGGCCGTTGACGTTAGCAACCGCCTGCAGTACGCCTTTGCCACCGTAACGTTTCTTATCGCCATCGCGCAACTCGACCGCTTCATGCACGCCAGTCGATGCGCCGGACGGAACCGCGGCTTCCCCCGCAACGTCTGTTGATGTGCGAACCGTAACGGTTAGTGTAGGGTTACCGCGCGAGTCGAGGATCTCACGCGCATGCACATCTGCTATTGTCGCTACCTTTGCTCCGCTCACTCCAAAACCCACCGATCAGTGTCTCGCGCATAGTCAAGCAACTCGTCCGGTTTAAAAAACAGCGCGACTTCCCGCTGGGCACTTTCTATTCCGTCGGAGCCGTGAATAAGGTTTCGCCCGATCGAAATAGCGAGATCGCCGCGAATAGAACCCGGAGCCGCAACTAAGGGATTGGTTGCACCAATTGTGCTGCGAGCAATTTCAATTGCCTTGGGTCCTTGCAAAACCATGGCGACGATCGGGCAGGCGCTGATGTAATCAACGAGGCCTTGGAAAAACGGCTTGCCGACATGCTCTTTGTAGTGCTCTTGTGCAAGCACTTTTGTCACCGCCATCAGCTTGAGACCGACGATCTTCAAGCCGCGGCGCTCGAAGCGTGCGATCAGTTCGCCAACTAAGCCGCGCTGCACAGCATCGGGCTTGGCGAGAATTAACGTTCTTTCCATACGCCGTGGTTTGTGCGCGCCTTTTGGTGAGTCCTTGGGACAAAAAGAAAACGGTCGGATGAAACTCCGACCGTTTCACACCTGCTGCCCGACTACGGCTGCATGAAGGTATTGTCCCCAAGCACAAACTCGCGGTGCATCCTTTGCGCATGGAGTAAATCGTGCGAAGCAGTCTTCGGGGCTAGGGCGACGCACAATAAAATGATTGGTAAGGCGCGCACCCACAACGTGAGCCGTGCCTCGTAATGTTCAAGGCTTTCTTCGTTAAAGCACAAGCCTTCGCTCTTGGGCGCAGCGAGAATGCGAACGTTTTGCCAGCCGGCGCTGCGTAGCATTGCGATCAACGTGTCGTACTGTTCGATTTGCCGGTGAGGATCCAAATGTTCCTTACCCTCAAACCACGCAAAACAGACCTGACGGCGCTTCATGGCGGTGTCGAGATCGAAACCCTCTTCGCGCACGGCATTTTCGTAGAGTGCCCTGTGCGCAGGATCGGCGATCAACATGCACGCTTGGTTGTTGTGCAATGCGTTGCCGATAAAACGGCGAGCGAAGCGTGCATACTCATCCATGTCTTGCATGATAACAAGCGCATGCCGCCCACGGCTGAACGATGCGCCCTCCAAACCGAGGTCGAGCGGCATAAAACCAGCTGGCCGGTCTTCGAGCTTTTCACGGATGAGCGAGAGCGAGTAACCGCGGCTTTTGAGTCGATTGATTTCCTCGACGCGTGCGACTGCTGCGTTTTCGTCGAACAAATTGGTGCGACCGGAAACGGAGTCGACTCCTAACAGGCCGCATTCACCGTACTTGCGAAGCGTTGGAACCGAGACTCCAAGTTTGCTCGCGAGCTCTTTGATCGTAACCTTCCGGGACGCCCAATGATTATCAATCTCGGGTTTTTCGTCAACGAGGCTGTGCAGTGTCATTTAGCCTTTCATTCTCCTCGATGCGGCCACTGGATCTAGCGACGCTCACAAGTCTCGTCTCCGCACTGCCGCGATTTGGCAAGTTTTCATATTTCGCCAGCGTTGATTCCACCAACGCGCTAGCCGCCGAACGGCTGCATACTAATGACAACTTTGGCATATCATTTGTTACGGAGTCCCAGACAGGCGGTCGCGGCAGAGCGGGACGCAGGTGGGAGTCGCCGCCCGGTTCTGGGATTTACTGCTCGACCATATTGCCAGCAGACATCCCCAACCGGTCATTGCCCTCGGTCGGCTTTTGGGCGTCCCTAGCCGTGCGCGAGGCTTGTCTGGGGGAAAGCGGCGTCGCTTTGGACCTCAAGTGGCCAAACGATCTGCTCTTATCGGGGCGAAAGTGTGTTGGAATCTTGTCGCAAGGGCGTGCGCTTGCGCACGCATCCCGCGTGGTTGTTGGCGTCGGCATCAACGTCAAGCGCCCAGAGCTCGTGCCTGGCTCCATTGCCGAGACGGCTGGGTGGCTGTCCGATGCCACCAGCGGCGAATTGGATAGAACGAAAATCTTGGCGGCGCTGCTATCGATTTACGAGCGCGAATTCGACCGGCTCTTGAACGAGCCGCAAAAAATCATAGAAGACTGGACGAGTGTGAGCAAGATCACAGGTACGCGCGTTGCCGTCAAAGCGATCGATGGCAGCATTCTTCATGAGGGTGCGGTCCAAGAAATTGGATCTGATGGAGCGCTCGTTTTGCGCACCGTCGGAGGTATTGCCCGCGTCACGCTCGGCGATGTGGACATCATGAGTTGATGCAAAACAAATCGCCTAAGTTTGCATCTTTTGTCTCACCGAAGAGAGTCCAGATATGAATCTTTCGGCGTATTTTCGCGTCGCCGGCGAGCGCAACAAGGTAAATCCCATCTAGAAGAGTTAAGCCTTGCGAACAGGGCTTTTGCCTATTCCCCGCCCGCGTTTTAAAATGCGAGCGAATCTTAATGTTAGGAGCGCGGTGTGAGACTCGCTTACTTGTTTTTTGCTACCGCTGTTAGCGTACTCATCGTAACTAGCGTGCAAAGCGAGGCAATGGCAGCGCTCGGTCGCCCCAACACGACTATCCCTGCGACGACTGGTGCACTGGACACTGCTCAATCCCAGATCGCACGTGTGCCGCGTGTCTGGATTCAAGACCTCGGACGCAATTTTCCGAACAAGAGCATTAATTTGGTTGTAGTGCTCAAGTATCGCCACAATAGCGAACTGCAACAATTTGTCGCTATGCAAGGCAATGCGCAATCGCGTGACCCTAGCATGGTGCTCAGCGCTGAACAGTTCCTAAATTACTTTTCCCCAAGCGCCCAAGTCTATGAGCAAACGATCGCCGCGCTCGAACGTGCTGGCTTCAGTATCACTCAGACTTACGCAAACCGCTCTGTCATCGACGTGAGCGCGCCAGTTGAAGTCGTCGAGCGCACTTTTATGACCGAGATTCACCGCGTGCGCCAGGCTGATGGCTCGCTGCGCTACGCCAACGTACTGCCGGCGTATCTCCCGCGGGGGCTCCAGAACTCTGTCTTCGCGGTGGTAGGTTTCGACAATCTCACCGTTCTCAAAACCACCAACGTGCGCTACACAGGCTCGCGCCCGCAGCTCGCTATCGAACCCCCCTTACAAGCGCCGGATCTTGGCCTCGGTCCATTTGCGCTAGCGACCGCTTATGACTTGCCTGTACAGCACGCCGTCAAGGGCGGAAAGCCTGGGCAAACATATGACGGCACGGGCCAGCCCGCCGCGATCGTCATCGATGCGGATTACCTCGATACTGACCTTCAGGCTTTCCTCCAATATTTCCATCTCAAACGAACTGCATCGTTGCGGCGAGTTAAGATTAACGGCGGTCCTCCGGCTGGACTGAGTCCCGACTCGCAAGAGACCACCCTCGATGTCGAGACGATTGCTAGCCTTGCGCCGGGCGCCCCACTTTACGTGTACGAGATGGATTCGCTCGCATTTTCTAGCGTCATTG
>JBPYDX010000049.1:0-3650 GCA_051986115.1 Candidatus Eremiobacteraceae bacterium | reverse complement strand
CGTAACGTGTCTGGATTTGCGTAGACGTGACGATCGTTGAAGAGAATCGGGATTTCTCCAGACGGTGGGCTGCCGAAGTCCTGGGCAAGCTGTGTTCCGGATGCTATCCATGTTAGCGTTCCAGAATGCTGCGCAGGGGTGATGCCATCGGCCTTACTCGGTGCAATTCCCGAGCAGGCGAAGCTAGCAGCGGCGACGAGCGAGATGTATAAGCGTTTCAAACCAATCCTCCCGAAGGCACACCAACCTAGGCTACCCTTTCCCCGCCCCTACAGGACTAAAACCCACGAAGCCCGGCCGCTTGCTTGCTAGTTCGAAACGGTCAATCTAGGGTTCTAGGGCACACTCTTAACGCTTAGCGATCTCGTTGTGAACGAATGCCACGACTGCCCCAGCAATTGCTGCGATAACTGCAAACAGTAGCGCGCGAGCGATGTACAATCCAACGCTACCTTCGGACACAATTAAACTTGTCGTCGGCCCGATCAAACCCGCGGGCACCATGAGCAGACGTAAGATAAATCCGCCGCAACCGGCACCGAGCGCGAAGCCAAGAACGCTAAGCACAGCTGGTGTTGGATGGCCTGAATCGTGCATCGTGACTCCCCCAATCTCGCGCAGCCTGACGTTGGCTGCGAAGGTTTTATCCCCTGGCCCGATAAAGCGCGCACAGATATGACGACATTCATGAAAACGTTATTTGTGAATCCGCCGAGCTTCGAAGGTTTTGACGGAGGAGCGGGTGCTCGCTACCAAGCGCGTCGCGAGGTGCGATCGTTTTGGTATCCCACATGGTTGGCTCAGCCCGCAGCGCTTGTGCCTGGCAGCCGCCTCATTGATGCGCCCCCTGCTGATCTCACCGTTGAGGATGTCGCACCATTAGCCCGGGACTACGAACTCGTCGTCTTGCACACAAGCGCCCCTTCATTTGCCAACGACGCACGGTTTGCAGCTCGGCTGAAGCAAGAGAATCCTGATGTCGTGGTTGGCATGGTTGGTGCGTACGTTGGTGTCTTACCGATCCCATCGATGAAGGCCGCCCCCGCGGTCGACTGGATGGCAGTGGGCGAATTTGATTACACATGTCAAGATGTGGCATCCGGCAAGCCGCTTGCACAAGTCGGTGGCATAGCCTACCGTGACAACGGCGAAATAGCGCTAACGCCTCCGCGGCCGAAAATTGAGGACATGGACGCGTTTCCAACGGTCTTGAACGTGTACAAGCGCGATTTGACGGTAGAAAACTATTTCAACGGTTACCTCGATCACCCGTATATTTCTTTGTACACGGGTCGCGGTTGTCGATCAAAATGCACGTTTTGCCTATGGCCCCAAACAATCGGTGGCCACGTTTATCGTGTTCGCAGCGTCAAAAGCATCGAGGAAGAAATGACGCTCGGGAAGAGTCTTTTCCCACAGGTGCGAGAGTGGTTCTTTGACGACGATACGTTGACCGACAATCTGCCGCGAGTCGAAGAGATTGCGCACGTCATGGGGCGACTGGGTCTTACGTGGTCATGCAATGCGAAGGCCATTGTACCGCGCAAGACGTTGGAAATCTTAAAAGCAAACGGGCTGCATCTCTTGCTCGTGGGATACGAGTCGGGAAATCAGCAGATTCTCAATAATATAAAAAAGGGCGTTCGCCTTGATATCGCGCGCGAGTTTTCGCGCAACGCGCGAGAGCTTGGCATCAAGATTCACGGCACATTCATCGTGGGCTTACCGGGCGAAACGCCGGAAACAATCCGCGAAACGATCCGCTTTGCGTGCGAAATGGAACCCGAAACGATTCAGGTGTCGCTGGCTGCACCCTATCCCGGAACCGAGCTCTATCGGCAGGCGCAAGAGCAAGGCTGGCTGCAGACGCAGTCGACGAATCTCGTCGACACGCATGGCGTGCAAAACGCAACCTTAAACTATCCCGGCTTGAGTTCGACCCTGATGTTTTCTTCCGTAGATGAGTTCTATCGCGCGTTTTATTTCCGCCCGCGCAAGATGTTCTCGCTCTTCAGCGGTATGCTTCGGGATCCGCGCGTGATGAGGCGCCGGTTGCGCGAGGGCGCAGAGTTTTTCAAGTTCTTGCGTGAGCGTAAGACTACGAACTTGCAGGCGCCCGAAACGGAGCGCGATCTCGTCTCGGCCAACTAAGCGACTGCGCGATTACGGTTTTGCTGTCTGCCGAAACGCCACGCTGATCCGTGGACCAACTGGATAACGCATCTTGGGGATGCCATGCAAAAAATTCAAATGGCTAGCGTAGCTCATGACGAGCAGACTTCCAGCCTCTAAGTCGCGATCAAAAATGCGCCGCGGCTTTTCTTTGCTGCGGATGGTCATCCGCCGCGTCGCTCCTAGGCTGACGAGTGCAACCGGCGCTCCCACAGGTCCGCGCTCGACGTGATCACCGTGCGGGGCAACGCTATCGTTGCGATCGCGATAGAAGTTGAGCCCGGCGGACGTGAACGTAACTTTGCATATCCGTTCAACAGCAGGGCGCATTTTGGCAATCGCTTCAGGCAGGGTCTGGTCATAGAGACCGTAGGAAGCAACCAGACGGGGCACGTCGACCACTCGATCGTACATCGGCCGGCGCTCAGTTCGCCAAGCAACTGTTTCGCGAAGCTGGTTGAACCACTCGCGTGCTTCCTTTTCAGAAAACAGTCCCGGCTTATAGAAAATTTGGCCCGTCTGGTCGTCGACGAGCATCTCGATTTCAGGCGGTGGAATAAACGATAGTTGCATCGGGCAGAATTCTACCGTTCGCGGGAAAGATATCCTGCCCCATGTAATCGGGCAGCATGACTACGACCGATGGTAGCTTGAGTTTTGCCCGAGACATACGGCCGATGTTCACTGACACCGACGTCGACCACATGCAAGGGTTAGGCTTAGATCTCAGTGACCAAAGCGACGTCGCGGCCCGTGCCGACGAGATTTATCAGGTCGTCAGCGATGGTTCGATGCCGCCCGAAGGCACTGGAGCGCGCTGGACTCCGCAAATGTGCGAGCGCTTTAAACTTTGGCAGACGCAGGGGTGCCCTCCCTAGTCGAAGCGCTGCGCTCACCCGGGTCGCATCGTGCAATGCGCTCTTTGAGAAACTGCTCTTCTGCATTGTTGCGCGCTAAAGCGGCAGCCTGTTGAAAGTGTTCGCGCGCAAGTTCGAGCTGGCCGCTGCGCAGCTCTAACTCGCCGAGCGCAGCTTTGAAGAACGGATAATCTGCTAGACGATCGCGTTCCGCAATTGCGCTTAATTCTTCAAGCCCGCGTTGCGGCCCGTCGCGCTGGCCGATAGCAATTGCGCGATTGAGCGCGACCACAGGAGACGGGCGAATGCTCATGAGCATGTCGTACATTGTAACAATGGCATCCCAGTTGGTGTCTTCAGCGCGCTTTGCTGCAGCGTGTACGGCAGCGATTGCGGCCTCGACGTGATATTCACTAATTGCAGTTCCTGCCGCCGAGCGTTCGAGAAAAGCTTGCCCACGGGCGATAAGCGTTGCATCCCAACGCGACCTGTCTTGCTCAAACAGCGAGCGCAGGTTGCCATTGGCATCAAGACGAGCCGGCAAGCGCGCGCCGACGTAGTACATGAGAGCTGCGAGCGCAAATGTCTGCGGCGTCGACGTGCGCGGATTGTCTGTAAGCA